>NZ_JAWOBM010000016.1:0-45163 GCF_046498025.1 Halorubrum sp. | reverse complement strand
AGCGCGGCGAGCGCGATCAACAGCGCGAGCGCGCCGCCGACCAGCCCGCCGAGCAGGCCGCCGGTGCTGCCGTCCGCCCCGACGAGGGCCGCGCCCACGCCGAGGAGCGCGGCGGTCGCGAACACGAGGAGCGGTAACAGCGAGTAGACGAGGGTGACGGCGAACGCCTTCGCCCCCTCGACGAGGAGGTCACCCCACGCTTCGAACGCCGGCGGCGTGTCGTCGCCGTCCGCCGTCCGCCGAAGGACGCGGGAGACGTAGCCGAGCACGAGGATCGACGGAACGACGAGCGGGCTCGCGAGGAGGAGCAGCCCGCCGACGAGGACGGTGACGATTGCGTCGTCGCCGTCGCGCAGGTAATCGAGTGATGCGGATATCATGACTGTTCCCCTATACTGACGCGTCGAGTTATCTTAAAGACGTACGGCGGCGCGAGTGCGCTCGTGACACGGCCGGCCGCGCTCTCGACGGCGTCGGCCGGAGCCCGGGCCGCGCGGCGGACCGCGGTTTTATCTCCGAACCGCGCCGACCCGTGACCATGCCCGATCTCCACCCGATCGCGAAGCGGATCCACAACGTCCAGCCGAAGCCGGTCCGACTCACCCTCGAGGACGGCGAGACCGGCGTGTTCGAGTTCTCCTCGACCGAGTTCTTCCAGCGGGAGTTCCGCGGGGAGGGCGTCCGCACCGACGCCGACGGCGACGCGGAGTTCCGACTGATCACCTCCGAGGACCACGAGTCGGTGCTGCTGGGTCGGTCCGGACCGGAGGAGGCGGGCTGGACGGTCCTCGGCGAGATCGTCGAGGCCGAGCGCGCTGAGGACTGACGACGGCGGCGATCTGCCGGGCCGCCCGACCCAACTCGGTCCCTGCTCCCGCCTCCCGCGCTACCGCACGACCGTCACCGGCACCTCGGCGCGGCGGACGACCCCCTCGGCGACGCTGCCGAGCAGGATCCGCGAGAGACCGGTCCGACCGCGGCTGGCGAGCACGACGTGGTCGAACGGCTCTCCGGTCCCCTCCGTGCCGTCCTCGTCGCCGACGGCGGCGTCGCCGCCCGCGACGGCGAGGATCGTCGCGGTCGGCCGCCCCACCTCCAGCCTGGTGTCGACCTCGCGGTCCACCGCCTCGCTCATCTCGCGGAGGATCCGCTCGCCGCGTCCCTTCGCGCTGTCGTACCACTGGTCGACCGCGCCCGGGAACCCGCCCTCCGCGCCGGTCGTCGAGTCCGCCGGGTTGATCACGTGCAGCGCCGTCAGATCGGCGTCCGGCCACTCGGTCGCCGCGAACCGCAGCGCCTCGGCCGCCTCCGTCGAGCCGTCGACCGCCACGAGGATCCGCTTTGTCATGTCCGGCGTTTCGCTCGCTCGATTTAAAAAGGCCGACGGCGGCTCCGGACGCGTGGAAACGCGGGTCGCTCGGCCGTCGCCCCGCTCAGTCGCCGTGGCGCGTCACGCACTTCGAGAGCCCGATCAGCTCCACCGGCTCCGAGTTGTCCGGCGAGTAGACCACCATCTGCCCCTTCTCCATGTACGGGACCTTGCCGGCGAGGTTCGAGGGGATGTTCACGCTGTTGATCGCGTCCTCGTCGCCGAGGTTCAAGACGACCTTCGTGTTCACCTGTTTAAATACCGACTCCGCGACGTCCTGGGGGTCCTGCGTGATCAGGAAGAGGCCGAGCCGCTCCTTGCGCCCCTGCTTCGCGGCCTCCGTGAACTTCTGGACGACCTTCCGCGCCTGCACGTTGTCGGCGTCCGCGAGGAAGTTGTGCGCCTCGTCCATCCCGATGAGGAGCGGCGTCTCCTCGATCCGGTCGCTGTCGGGGTCGTTCGAGAGCTTGTCGTCGACGAGCAGCCCCGCGACCGCGAGCACGACGATCTCCTTCTGCCGCGAGGTCGGGAGGTGGTACGTCGGGATCACGGAGAGCCCGCCGGGCCGGACGAGGGTGTGGTCCAGCTCCGTGATCGGCTTCGCGTCCTGGTCGAACACGCCGCCGGGGACCGCGCGGACCCGCCGCTTCACGGCGTCGAACGTCGCCTCGTGGACCCGGCCGCTCTCGTCGAGCTCCGCTTTCAGCGCCGGGTCGTCGAGGTACGAGAGGAATTGGCTGTACGTCCCCGAGTCGCCGTAGTCGGCGAAGAAGCGGTTGAGGAGGGTCAGCAGGGCGGGGTACTGGTTGTCGTTGAGCCCGGAGCCGGCGACGAGCCACGGCATATCGCGGGCGAGCGAGAAGGGGATGGTGAACTCGACGCGCTCGGCGCGGTGGCCCTCGCCCGGGTACGTCGCGTTCGCGACCCGCGGCACCAGCGCGACGGTGTCCCCGTGGCCGCCGTGGGCGACCCCCTCCCGGTCCAGCCGCCGGGCGAAGTCGGCGTCGAGGTCGGGGTTGTCGTCGTGCATCTGCGCGTACTCGTCCTGCGGGTCGAACTGGACGACCGCCATCCGCGACTCGCGACCGTCGCCGGTCGGGTAGGTGCGGTCCGAGTCGAGGTACTGCCGGAGGACGTTCTTGGAGGCGTGGGTCTTCCCCGACCCGGTCCCGCCGGCGACGAGGGTGTGCCGGAACGCGAGGGGGTCGCCGTCGCCGTAGTCGTCCTTCACCCGGTAGTCGACGGTGGGGGGCTCCGCGGCCGTCCGGACCTTCTCGCCGCCGACAGAGAGGTGACCGAGGAAGACGCCCTCCTCGGGTATCTTCAGCCCGGTCTTGATCTCGGCGTCGTCGGAGGCCTCCTCGACGACGGCACCGGGCTTCGGCACCCGGTCCGTCATCCGGCGTTTCATGTCGTCGCCGGAGCCGTACACGACGGACATCGGCTCGAGTTCGGCCATGAACTTGTAATCGCGCTCCGTGAAGTCGTCCCGGCGCATCTGCCGGCGGGCGTGGATCTCGGTGGCGTCGTCCGACCGGAACTCCTGGGCGTACTCCAGCCCCGTGATCCGACAGAACAGGCGCTCGCCGTCCGGGTACGGGACGAGGAGGTACTTCCCGAGCCGGACCGCCTCGCGGTTCCCCGTGGTGACGAACGCCCTCAGCGTCGTCTCTTCGGCCTCCTCCGCCACGCGGAGCCCCTGCGAGACGGAGACGACCCCGAGCCCGGTGTCCTCGCCGGCCGGTGCGACGTCGTACGCGGCGAACCCGTCGTCGGCCGCGTCGCCCTCGGCCGCCCCGCTGCCCCGGGCGTCGCCCTCGGCCCTCTCCCCGGCGGCGGAGGCCGACGCCGCCGGTCCGCCGTCGCGGCTCGCGCCGCCGCGCGCCCCCTTCGCATCGCCGTCGGGTACGTCGTCGGTGGGCTGGCCGGCGGCATCTCCCCCGCCGTCGCCCTCGTCGTCGGTGAACTCGGTGAAGTCCTCCAGCGTCATGGGCGAACCAGCGCCCGCCACGCCGAAAGCGTTTCCCCCTCCCGGCGGCGCGCCGCGGTCCGTCTGCGTCGCTCGCGGGCCCCTTTTCCGCGTCGGGCCCGTACACCGTGTATGATACTGGTTCGCGGCAGCGGCGGGGGGACGGACCTCACCGGCACGGTGTTCGAGCGCGGCGAGAAGCCGCCGGTGTACAAGGGGGCGCCCGACGAGGACGCCGCTTACGTCTGGGTGTGCGACGCCTTCTACGAGGTCGAGAGCGGCGGGTCGGCGCTCACCGTCAACGGCGAGGAGATACGGGTCGCGTTCGAGGAGCCGATGCCCCGGGGGTTCGACACCAAGTCGGCCGCGCTCGACGCGGCCGAGGAGCACGTCCGGACGCAGTTCGCCCGGATCGGCGTCGACCCCGACGAGGTCGAGGTCGAGGCGACGAAGGCGGAGCCGGTCTGACCGCCCCGGCCTGAGACACCGCCCGTTCGGCACGTCGCGGACCCGCCGGTCGGGACTCGCGCCCGAGATACCCGTTCCGCCCCGTTACGGGCAATGTGTCTGGCCGACCGGACGGCGTCGGCCAACCGGACGGCGTCGGCCAACCGGACGGCGTCGACCCCGGATCGCGAGCGGAACGCGAGGCCGCCGCCGAGGCCGCGAGCGACAGACCGGCCCTCCTCTCGTTCATGGGTCACACCTATCGCGGCGAACACCAGTACGCCGAGGACGCCGAGGAGCGGAAGTGACCGACCGCGGTTCCGCTTCCCACAACGCCTTTTTCCCTCGGTCCAACCACGTCGTATGACAGCGTTACCGGACCGCGTCGTCGGCGACGCGCGCACGAGCGACTTCGGCTGGGACCTCCTCACGGACCTGACCGACATCGGAAACCGGATGGCGGGCTCCGTCGGGGAGCGACGCGGCGCGGAACGGGTCGTCGAGGCCTTCGAGGCGGCCGGCCTCCGGAACGCCGGGCTCGACGAGTTCGAGATTCCCGGCTGGTGGCGCGGCGACGCCGCGGTCGAGCTCGCCGGTCCGGTCGGGCGCCGACACGATGGCTCTCACGAGGTCATCGCGCTCCCCGGAACGCCGGCGGGCGAGGTGAGCGCCCCGCTCGTCGACGTCGGAGAGGGCACCGACGAACAGTTCGAGGCGGCGAGCGACGAACTCGACGGCGCGATCGCGATGGCCTCCTCGCGCACGCCGGACTCCCACGGCCGGTGGATCCATCGGATGGAGAAGTACGTCACCGCCGCCGAACACGGGGCGGTCGGCTTCGTTTTCCGAAACCACGTCGAGGGCGCGCTCCCGCCGACCGGCGAGGTCGGGTACCACAACCGACCGGGGCCGATCCCGGCCGTCGGCATCTCGAAGGAGGTCGGCGAGCGGCTGACGCGACTCGCGGCGGGCGGCGGCGAGGCGGGGGCCCGGCGCGGCGAGGCCGACGCGCCGGAGCTGACGATCGAGGTCGACTGCCGGAACGAGCCGACCACCTCGGTCAACGCGGTCGCCGACGTGGGTCCGGACACCGACGAGGCGGTGCTCCTCACCGCCCACGTCGACGCCCATGACGTGAGCGACGGCGCGAACGACAACGGCGCGGGGTCGGCGCTCGTCGCCGAGGTCGGCCGCCTCCTCGAGAGCGTCGAGGGCGACCTCGACACCCGCGTTCACCTCGTCACCTTCGGGGCGGAGGAGATCGGCCTGTGGGGGGCGTCCCACGCCGCCGAGACGACTCCCCACGACGAGATCGCCTGCGTGATCAACCTCGACGGCGCCTGTAACTCCCGGAACCTCCGAGTGGGGACGAACGGCTTCGAGGGGATGAGCGCCGTCTTCGAGGCGGTCGCTCGGGCGTTCGACGCCCCGCTCGAGACCGGCGAGACGATATCGCCGCACGGCGACCAGTGGGCGTTCGTCCAGGAGGGGATACCGGCGGTGATGGCGTCGACGATGTCGGAGCAGTCCGGGCGGGGGTGGGGCCACACCCACGCTGACACGCTCGACAAGCTGGATCCGCGCGACCTCCGCGAGGTGGCGACGCTGATCGCGGCGGCGACCTACCGGTTCGCGACCGACGGGGGCGGCACGGCCGGCGGTGAGTCGGTCGCGCACCGGTCGCGGTCGGCCGTCCGCGAGTCGATCGACGACGGCTACGTCAAAGAGCTCAAGACCGGCGGTCGCTGGCCGTACGAGGAGTGAGGCTCGCGGCGCTAGACCGTCGCCCCGCAGACCGCGTGTCGACCGCGACCGAACGAGCGGCCCTACTCTTCCTCGTCGGAGTCGCAGACACCGAGCGGGAGCGTCTCGGGCGGCTCCACGTCGCCGTCGAGCCCCGCGTACGCGTCGTCGATGAGGCGGGCGAGTTGGGCCTCGGGCGTCACGCCGCGGGCGGCCGCGAGCGCCGCGAGCCGCTCGTACTGCTCGGCCGGAACGGGCACAGAACCCTCTTTCATATCTGACGCTGGACTCCGTAGCTACAAAAACGTTGTTCGGAGACCGACCCGTTCGACCGCGTCATCACGCTCGGCCGTCCGGCCACCGTTCCCGGCCGACTGATCACCGCTCGAACCGGTCGAAGAGAGCGTTCATCACCGTCGACTCCGCCCGCGAGAGGTGCTCCCACACCGTCGTCGACCCCAGCCCGATCTCGTCGGCGACGTCCTCGACCCCCACGCCGCGTCCGTGGTCGTAGTAGCCGACCGCGATGGCCGTCGCCAGCACCTCCCGCTGGCGCGACGTCAGCCCGTCGAGGATCCCCGACGCCGGCAGCCCCGGCGGCCGCTCGATCGACGACATCTCGACGTTACGCGCCAGCTCGACCTCGTTGCCCCCCCGCTCTAGCTCGCGGATCACCATCGAGAGGTCGTCGTCCTCCTCGATGTACACCGTCCACCGCTCGATTCCGCCGGAGATGGTCGTCCCGGTCCGGTAGTGGATCCCCATCTCCGAGAGCCGCTCGCGGATCCCGTCCCAACCCTCGCTGTCGACGACCACCGCGACGTACGCGTGCGTGCCGGTGACCGGCGAGAGGGGCTCGGCCTCGACGATGTTGTCGGCGGCGCGGAACTCGTCGATGAACGACCGGAGATCCTCGGTCGGTCCGCGGAGCTCGATGATCCGCTTCCGCTCGGTTCCCCGGCCCGTCATCGACGAAACCGACCGCATCGTCACGTCCGGGTGACGGGTGCTCACGTCGGACTCCGGCCCTCCGTGGTGGCGGATCCGGAGGGTGACTTCGCGCATACGGTACCCGTGGACGCCGACGCTCAAACGGTTTCCGGCACGCGTCGACGACGACGGCTCGGGCCGCCGACTGCCGTCGTTCCCCGCCCCGTCCCTGCCGCGCGCTTATGGGTGCGCGACGCCTACGAACCGATCGAATGCCCGAGGATCCCTCCGAGGACGGCCCGGCGGCGGAGCCGTCGATCGATCGGAGCGGCGAGGCGACGACGTCGCTCGGTGCGGACGACGAGCCGTCCGGGTCACAGCCTGTCGACGACGAGCCGTCCGGGTCACAGCCCGTCGACGACGAGGCGTCCGCGTCGCGTTCCGTCGACGAGGAGGTGCAGCGCCGCCTCCGGGAGGCGTACCTCAACGACGAGGAGCGCGTCCTCGTCGTGACGGCCGTGCGGTCGACCGGTCGCCGCGTCGCCGTGGAGTTCCGGCCGCCCCACGGCGGGCGGACCCACGTCGAGCGGTTCCCGGCGCCGCGGGACGGCTCGCTCGCGGAGTCAGAGGCGTTCCTCGCGTTCCTCGACGCCGCCGGCGTCTCGCCGCTCGACGTGGACGCGCTTGTCGGGACGCGGGTCCCGGCGACGTACGACCCCGAGGACGGGTGGCGCCTCGACGAGCCGTACGTGGGGACGCGGGACGAAGCGGCCGCCGCGACGGACGGTCGGCTCTCGGCTCGGTGGGAGCGCTCGCGCGAGTGGCTCTGGACTTACCGGTACTGGCTCGTCGCCGTCATCCTCGTCGGCGGCGAGCTGCTGTTCGTGGCCGTGATCATCCTGCTGTTCGCCTGAGCGGTCTGTCGGGTCAAGGACCGCGGCTACACGCCCCACAGCACGGTCACGCCGACGGTCGTCACGACCGCGAGCAGGAGCTGGAGCGGTCCGCCGACCCGGACGAAGTCGGTGAACTCGTACCCTCCGGGGCCGTACACCATCAGGTTCGTCTGGTACCCGACCGGCGTCGAGAAGGAGGTCGCCGAGGCGAACATCACGACGAGCAGGAACGCGAAGCCGTTCGCACCGAGCCGCGCGGCCGCGTCCACCGCGATCGGGATCATCAACACGACCGTCGCGACCGGGGTGATGACGTTCGCGAGCAGTCCCGTCACCAGCGAGAACAGCAGGAGCACGGCGACGGTCGGCAGCACCGTTCCGGTCGCCACCAGCCCCTCCGCGATCAGGGCCGCGCCGCCGGTCCGTTCCATCGCCAGTCCGAGGGGGATCACGCCGGCGAGCAGGAAGATCACGTTCCACGAGACCGCCCCGTAGGCGTCCGACGGCGAGAGACAGCCGGTGACGACCATCAGGAACACGCCCCCGAGCGCGGCGATGACGACCGGGAGCACGCCGAGCGCGGCCGCGCCGACGACCGCGGCCATGATCCCCACCGCGACGGGCGTGCGGGGCGAGAGCGGTGCGACCGCCTCCGCGTCGGCGGCGAGGAGGCGATCGAGCCCCCCGGCCTCCACGCTCACGAGGTCGCCGGACTCGGCGAAGTGCTCGGCCGACTCCGGAGTCATCCGGACGAGCAGGAGGTCGCCGACCGCGAGTTCGACGTCGTCGAGTCCGGAACGGATCAGGTTCCCCTGCCGTCGGATCGCGAGCACCCTCGTATCGTACACCTCGAGGAGACGCGTTTCAGCCAGCGTCTCGCCGACGAACCGCGACGTCTCCGGGACGAGCGCCTTGTCGAGGATCCTGTCCACCGTCGCTCCGTCGAGCGTCTCGTCGGTCACCCCCCGACCGCCGAGCAGCCGGAAGCCGCGCTCCGCACAGAGGGACTCGACCGACGCGGGCGTGCCGTGGACGACGAGCACGTCGCCGGAGCGCAGTCGGCGGTCGGACTCGACCGCGAGCGACCCCTTCCCGTCCCGGCGAAGCTGGAGGACGCTCGCGCCGGCCGGAGTCCGCTCCGCGAGGTCGGCCACCGGGGTCCCGACCGCGTCGGTCCCAGGCGGGACGCGCACCTGCGTCAGGTACTCGTCCAAGTCGAACTCCTCGACGAGGTCGGCGTTCGCGGGGATGCGCGCAGGCGTGAGCCGCCGTCCGACCGTCAAGAGGTAGCCGGTTCCGACGGCGAGGACGGCGACCCCGAGCAGGGAGAACTCGAACATCCCGATCGGCCCGCGGGCGAGGAGGGTGGCCGCGAACTCGCTCGCCAGCAGGTTGGTCGCGGTGCCGATCAGGGTGAGGGTTCCGCCGAGGATGGCGGCGTACGAGAGCGGCATGAGCAGCTTCGACGGCGACATCCCGCTCCGGTCGGCGAGGTCGGTGATCATCGGGATGAACACGGCGACGACCGGGGTGTTGTTGATGAACCCCGCGAGCGGTCCCGTGGTCAGCACGGTGGCCGCGAGCACGCGAGACTCGCTCCCGCGGGTCATCCTCGCGAGGTGGACCCCGAGCCGCTCGACGATCCCCGTGTTGTTGATCCCCGCGCTCAGCATGTACATCGCGACGATGGTGATCGTCGCGGTGTTGGCGAACCCCGAGATCGCTCCGCGGGCCGTGACGCCCGTCCACGGCTCCAGCGCCGCCAGCGCGACGACGATCCCGATTGCGGTGGTGTCGTTCGGGATGGCCTCGGTGACGAACAGCACCAGCGCGACGGCTATCAGGCCGAACACCGCGAGCGCTCCCGTCGACGCGCCGGCGAACATGGTCGAACCCCGCGGGGAGGCCACAAAGGGTTTCGCTCTCCCTCCGCCGCGACCCTCGCTTCGGTAGGGTCTCCGGCAACGGGCGCGACGCGTCGCTACGCGGCGATTCGTTTCGAGACGGGCCTCACAGACCGCGTAGAAGCGTTACTGGATGTGTCCTTCGCGCCGCAGCTGGTCCGCGTCCTCGTCGCTGTACCGCCACTCGACGTTCGCTTTCTCGTCCTGCCAGTCCCACGGTTCGGCGAGCACGACGTCGCCCTCGCTAATCCACGTCCGGTACTTCATGCGGCCGGGGATCCGGCCCAGTCGCGTCTCACCGTCGACACAGCGCAGGCGGACGTGGTTCCCGCCGAGGTGTTCGGTGACCACGGCGAACACTTCGTCGTCCGAGGGCATTCGGAGGTTCCGACGCCCGGATTCTTCGCTCATACGGATCGTAGTGCGTTCGTCGGTATAAGTGATGGGAGATACGTGTGCGCGTTTGTCACGCGTTATGACACGACCGGAGAGGCGTCGGCCCGTGGCGGAACTGGAGGTGCGTCGGCCTCGCCGTCGCTCACGCGTCACCGAACGCCGCGTCGATCTGCGCGAACGTCTCCGTCTCGTCGCCCGAGTTGTCGACGACCACGTGGTCGGTCTCGATCTGGTCGAACGCGTCTTTAAAAAGGAGGTGGACCTCGAAGTCGGCGTCGCTGATCCCGTCGCGGCGCTCGATGCGGCGCTCGACGACCGCCTCGTCGCACGCGACCTCCACGAGGTCGAACGACCCCGCCACCCGCTCGCCCACCTCCCTGACGTCGTCGCGGAACCGGGCGTCGGCGAACGTCGCGTCGAGGACGACGGCTCGACCGGTCGCGACGCGCCGTCGGGTCCGCTCGATCAGCTCGGCGTACACCGCCTCCGTCTCGGCGTCGCTGTACGTCGGCTCGTCGAACAGCTCCTTGCGGATCACGTCGGTGCGGAGAATCTCGCCGTCGATATGGGCGGCTACGCGCTCGGCGACCGTCGACTTGCCGACCCCCGGCAACCCGCAGACGACCGCGAGGGCGCCGCCCCCGGCCGCGTCGTCGGCCATCGGTTGGTCGTCTCCCGCGTCGTCGGCCATCGGTTGGTCGTCTCCCGTATCGACGACCGACCCTCCGAGGTCCGCGCCGTCGACGGCGTCGCGGTTCGACATCGGTACCTCCGTCCGGTCCGGCGAGTGGCCCCCTCTGTCGCTCATCCACTCGCACGGTCTCGCGAGAGGCAAAAGAACGTTCCCTTCGGCGCCGAGACGCCCTCGCCCCGGGGGGCTCGCACGACCCGGTCCCGGCCGCGGAACGCGAGCGAAGCGTTCAAACCCCGCGGTGACGAGGCGCCACGTATGAGAGACATGGAAAGCGTCGTCCTCGATCAGGACGAGGAGGCCCTCGCTCCGGCCGTCGTGGTCGCGACGATCGCGTTGCTCGCCGTCTTCGTCCTCGGGTTTCTGATTCAGATCGTCGGGCTCGTGATCTGAGTCGATCTGTGCTCGGAAACGCCGTAAACGCTTGACGGGAGGGGTCGTCTCCGGTCCCGCCCGTCGACGTGCCGACCGGGGCAACGTTCGTCCGGTCCGCCCTCTTTTTAAACCAGAGTACCGAGCACTCGGTCGTGACCTCTGCGCTCCTCGCCGAACTCCTCGACGGGAACGACGACCACGCCGCGGCCGCCGATCTCGCCGCCCACCGGGACGGCCAGCGGCCGCCCGTCGTCTCCGTCTGCTGTTCGGACTCCCGCGTGTCACAGGAGGGGATGTGGTCCGTCGACCGGCCGGGATACCTCTTCACCGCCGGCAACATCGGGAACCGGGTGAGCGACGTGGTCGACGGCGAGCGCGTGCTCTCGGGGAGCGTCGCCTACCCGCTCGCTCACACCGACACCGACGTGCTCGTGGTGGTCGGCCACACCGGCTGCGGCGCGGTCGGTGCCGCTCTCGACGCGGTCCGCGACGACGCGCTGCCGAGCGATCCGGGCGTCCGGGCCGACGTGGCGGACCTCGTCCCGATACTCGAGGCCGGCCTGGCGGCGATCGACGAGGGAGACGACACCGCCGCGAGCCTCCGCAACCGCCTCGTCGAGTACAACGTCCACGAGCAGGTCGCGATCGCCCGCGCGACGGACACCGCCGCCGGCGCCGACGTGTACGGCTTCGTGTACGACTTCCACGGCGCGTACGGCGACCGCGACGGCGCCGTGTACCTCGTGAACGCGAACGGCGATCGCGACCCGGAGACGCTCCGCGCGCTCGTCGACGCTTCCCACGAGGACAACGTGGCGACGCTGCTGTAGCGCCGTCTTCATCCACGCCCTCTGGCCGTACCCGCGGCCCCGGCTCGCATTCGACCGCCCCAGGTCGCAGCCGAGGTCCCGGCTCGCATTCGACAGCCGTATCACCGCGACGCCCGAACGAGTGGCTAATGGACCGTCGCGTTCTGTTCGCGAGTCTGATCCTCCTCGCCGGCGGTGCGACCGGCGTCGGAGTCGCCCTGTTCGCGTTCGTGGGTATCGACGACGCCACGGCCGACTCCGAGGTCGTGTGGGAGACGGAGCCCGTCGACGGGGACGACGGGAGCGGCGCGGTCGTCGCCACGGTGGACGGCGACCCGGTCGTCCTGCAGTCGACGACGGCTGACGGCGATCGGGTCGTGCGCGCGACCGCGGTCGGAGGCGAGGTGGCGTGGCGAACGCCGCTGTCGGCGATCGCCGTGGGCGACGCCGCCGGCGGCGACGGAGAGTCCGGCTCCGACGGCGACGCCGGCAACGGGACCGGCGGCGACGCCGGCAACGAGACCGACGGCGGCGACGCGCCCGCGATCAGCGGCTTCGTTTCGGCGACGCTCGGCGGCGACCCGGTCGTCGCGTTCACGACGGAGACCGGATCGCTCGTCGTCCTCGACGCTGCGGACGGCACGACCCGGTTTGCGACCGACCTCGGCGGCCCGAGCGGGCTCCGACCGGCGATCGGCGATCTCGACGACGACGGCGACAGCGAGGTGGCCGCGGCCACGACCGACGGGACCGTCCTCGCCGTCGACGCGACCGGCGATCGGGTCTTCGAGACGGCCCTCGACGCGCCGGTCGACCGACGCCCGCTTATCGCCGACTTCGACGGGAACGACGACGGGGACGGGGTCCCCCGGGGCGTCGCGGTCGCGACCGCGGGCGGAGACGAGGCGACGATCCGCCTGCTCGACGCGACCGGCGACGCGCGGTGGACCGCGACGCCGGCCGTCACGCCCCTGACGTGGGCCGCCGCCGACACGCGGGACGGCCCCGTGCTCGCGCTCGGCGGGACGAGCGGCAACCTCGAGACGATCGAGCTCACCGACGGGTCCAGCAGGTACGAGGTCGGTCTTCAGGACCTCCCCGTCGCGGTCGGCGACGCGGACCCCGGCCGGATATACGTCGGGGGCGCGGGCAGCGTCTGGGCGGTCGACCTCCGCGACGGCGAGGTGGTCTGGAAGCAGCAGTACGGCGGGGAGACCCGCGTGAACGCCCCGGGCGTCGCAGACGTTTCCGGGAACGGCGAGCCCGGCCCGGTAGCGGTGAACCGCGGGGGCGGCGTCCTCGCGTTGAACGAGCAGGGCGAGCCCATCGCCCAAGGCGACGTGGGCGATGCCGTGGTGTACGCCGGACCGCTGTTCGCGGACGTGAACGGCGACGGCAGCGACGAGGTGCTCGTCGTCACGGCCGACGGCCGGGTCGTCGCGCTCAGCGACTGATCGGCCGGGTCGTCGCGCCGGACGCTTCTGTCCTTTTTATACTGCGCTGACAGGAAAACCGCACGACACGACGGGAGCGGTGCCGGTCGTTCACCGGAAACGCGGTGTGTCCCCGGCGCGACCGCTCTCCGGGTCCCGCGGGTCGGAAAAGGGGCCCGGCTCGTCGCCGGTGCGGTTCGGCCTGCGTCAGTGCGTCTCGTCCTCGTACACCCACGCGGCGGTGTCGAGGCCGTAGCCGACGAGCTCGTCCTCGTCGAAGAACAGGTCGATCTCGCGCTCGTTCGCGCCCTCGTCCTCGTGGTCCGACGCGTGGATCACGTTGTGGCCGAGGTCTAAGCCGAAGTCGCCGCGGATCGTGCCCGGAGCGGACTCGGCGGGGTCGGTCTCGCCGACCATCGCGCGGACCTGTCGGGTCGCGTCCGCGCCCTCCCACACCATCGCGAAGACGGGGCCAGAGGTAATGAACTCGACGAGGCCGTCGAAGAACGGCTTGTCCTCGTGTTCACCGTAGTGCTCGTGGGCGAGCGCCTCGTCGATCTGCATGAACTTCCCGCCGACGAGCTTCAGACCGCGCTCCTCGAAGCGGGAGACGATCTCCCCGATGAGGCCGCGCTGGACGCCGTCGGGCTTCACCATCACGAAGGTGCGCTCGTCGTGGTGGCTCATCTACTCGCCACCCTGGTTGCGCCCTTCCTCGGTCCACTCGAGGTCGCGCGCCTCGCGGCCGAGGAAGTAGTTCTTCTCCGCCTTCGAGTCGACGAAGTGGAGGATCTGTCCGTCCTTCTTGACGTACATCGTGCCCGTGCCGGGCTCGATCTCCTCGCCGGTGTAGTCGCAGGTGCGTGTCTCGACCATTGGTTATCGCCCTCCGATGGAGTCCGCGTCGCGCTGGGTCTCCCGGAGCTGGAGCACGTCGCCCATGCGGACGGGGCCCAGGACGTTCCGGGTGATGATCCGGCCCTGGTTCGATCCCTCCTGGATGCGGCACTTGACCTGCATGGCCTCGCCGTGCATCCCTGTCTTGCCGACGACCTCTATCACCTCGGCGGTGGTCGAGTCGCCGGTGCCCTCTTCTGCGCTCATGGGTGGTTATCGGAGCTCCGCGACCTTCTCGCCGATGTCCTCGACGTCGTCCTCGGCGTCGCCGGCGTCCACGACGGCGGCGGCGGCCGATCCGACTTCGAGGCCGGCGGCGTGGCCGACGTCGTCCTGAGTGTCGACGAAGACGACCGGGATCCCCTTCTCGTCGGCGAGTTCGGGGAGGTGCATGACGATCTCCTCGGGGGAGACGTCCTCCGCGACGATGACGAGGTCGGCGTTGCCGCGCTCGACGGCCTTGGTGGTCTCGTTGGTTCCTTTCTTGACGGTACCGGTGTCTCGAGCTACCTCGAGCGCCTCGAGGGATCGCTCGGCGAGGTCGGCTGGGGTTTCGTAGTCTACGTAAACGGGCATATGTTGTTCACCTGTCCTCCGTGCGGGCTCGCGTGTCCGTCCCGTGGTCGGTCCCTAACGGAACGGCACATCATCAACCCCACAGAGGCTGTGACGCGACGTAGTCCGGACATCCATAAAAGCGCTTTCAATGTCCCTCGCGTGTGCGAGCGGGAGTCACGGGTCGGAACCGTCCTCTCGGCGGCCGCATGTCGTTCCCCTCGAACTCGCGGCGTCGACCGCGGTCCGATCGACTCCGCGTTTTTTAAACGTCGCTCGCTCCTCTCGTCCGACACCGAATGGCCCGTCTCGTTCACTACTCCGACATCGAGAACGTCTTCGACTCGTCCGAGCGGGCGGCGCGCCTCGCCGGTCGGATCCGGGCGCTCTCGGGTCCCGACGCGGCGGTCGTCGCCACCGGCGACACGACCGCGCCGGGCGTCCTCTCGCTGGTCGCGAGCGGCCGGCAGGTCCTCGACTTCTACGCGGTCACCGACACCCGCCTCGACACGTTCGGTAACCACGAGTTCGACTACGGGCCGGACGCGCTCCGCGGACTCGTCGCCGACGCGCCCGCGACCTTCGTCTCCGCGAACGTCCGCGACGAGGCGGGCGAGCCCTTCGGTCGCGCCGAGGGCGTCGTTCCGTGGACGACCCTCGAGGTCGACGGGGCCACGGTCGGATTCGTGGGCGTCACCGACCCCGCGACCGACTCGCTGAACCCGATGGCCGCCGAGCTCTCCTTCGACGACCCCGTCGCCGCCGCGCGCGGCGCCCTCGCCGAGATGCGGATCGCGGCGGCCGAGCGCGGGACGGGGGCGGACGCGGAACGCGGGGGCGGCGCGGACGGCGACGCGCTCGATCACGCCGTCGTCCTCTCGCACCTCGGCGCCGGCGACGACGACCTCGCCCGGGCGCTCGACGTCGACGCGATTCTGGGGGGACACGTCCACAGCAGACGCAACGAGGTCGTGGCCGGCACCCGGATCGTCCGCCCGGGCGTCAACGGCGAGACGGTCGCCGAGGTCGACCTCGACGGAAGCGAACCGGGCGACGACGCGTCGGAGGGCCGCGCGGCGACCGGCTCCGGGGCCGTCGCGACCGACGGCCCGAGCGATCCCGTCCCCGCGGCGACGCTCCACGAGCCCGACGGCGCCGACCCCGCGCCGGGGCTCGAGGCGGCGCTCGCGGAGCGGATGGCCGCGGCCGACCTCGACGAGACCGTCGACGTCGTCGGCGAGCCGATCGAGCGCACCGGCGACGTGGTCCACGGCGGCGAGTGCCGCGTCGGCAACTTCGTCGCGGACGCGTTCCGGTGGGCCCACGACGCCGACGTGGGGCTCTCGAACGCCGGCGGGCTCCGGCAGGGCGACCCGTGGACGGACGAGGTGACCAAGGCGGACCTGATCAGCCTGATCCCGTTCGAGGAGCCCGTGACGCTCGCCTCGGTCACCGGGGCGGAGCTGCACGACGTGTTCCGCGAGATGGCCGCGCCCGATGTCGACTTCGGCGAGGACGACTGGTGGCACGGGCACGTCTCGAACGCCCGCGTCGTCTGGGACGCCGACGCCGAGCTGGTTCTGGAGGCGACCGTCGGCGGCGAGCCGATCGACCCCGAGGCGCGCTACACCGTCGCGGTCTCGGAGTACCTCCTCCACTCCGAACACGAGTTCCCGACGCTCGCGCAGCGCCACCGGATCGACGAGGCCGACATCCAGTACGAGGTGCTCGCCGCGTACGCCCGCGAACACGGCATCGACCCCGCGGTCGAGGGGCGCATCGAGATCCGGAACCGCGCCGACGCCGCCGCAGGCGAGCGTCGCTGAGCGCCGGTGGGCCCGCGCCGGGCCGCTGTTTATAACCGCCGGCCGCTCTCTTGCCCACGTATGACCGACGACCTCGACACGCCGGTGCTCGACAATCACCTCCACCTCGACCCGCGTCACGGGCGCGGGGTCGACGCCGTCGAGGACTTCGTCCGACTCGGCGGCACCCACCTGCTCGTGGTGAACAAGCCCTCGTGGCACCTCGGGGTCGAGCCCGACGAGCCGGCGGACTTCCGCCCCGTCTTCGAGGAGACGCTCGACGCGGTCGCGGGCGCGACCGACGTCCTCCCGGGCCGCGCCTGGCCCGTCCTCGGCGTTCACCCCGGCCTGATCAGCCGGCTGGTCGACGAGCGCGGCTTCGCGCCCGACGAGGCCCGCGACCTGATGTGCGGCGGGCTGGAGGTCGCGAGCGAGTTCGTCGCCGACGGGCGGGGGCTCGCGCTGAAGTCAGGCCGGCCGCACTACGAGGTGAGCGACGCCGTCTGGGACGCGTCGAACGCGGTCACCCGGCGCGCGTTCGAACTCGGCGCCGCGCTCGAGTGCGCCGTCCAGCTGCACACCGAGACCAGCGAGGACCTCACCGACCTGGCCGTCCTCGCGGAGGAGTCCGGGCTCGACCGGACGCGCGTGGTGAAACACTACGCCGAGGGGCGGCTCGAAGGGCCGATACCGAGCGTGATGAGCGAGAAGGACCGGCTCGAACGCGCCGCCGAGTCGGGCGAGCCGTTCCTGATGGAGACCGACTTCGTCGACGACCCGGAGAAGCCGGGAATGGTGCTCGGACCGAAGACCGTCCCGCGCCGCGTCCGCTGGATGCTGGAAGCGGGGTACGACGACGCGGTCCGGCGCGCGCACGTCGAGACGCCCGAGGCGGTGTACGGGATCGACACCGAGGCGACGCTGGAGGCGTCGGAGCCGTGAGCGACGACGGCACGCCGCCGCCGAACGCATCATCGGCGAACGTCTCCTCGCCGAACGTCTCATCGCCGTCCGTCTCCCCGCCGAACGTCCTGTTCACGGGATTCCCCGGGTTCCTCGGGTCGGCGCTGCTCCGGCGGGTCCTCGGCCGCGGCGACGGGCCGGTCGCCTGCCTGATCCAGCCCCAGTACCGCGAGCTGGCCGAGGAGCGCGCCCGAGCGATCGTCGGAGCGGTCGGGGAGGACGCCGAGGCCGGCGCGCGCGAGGACGCCGCAGACGCCCCGGCGGTCCACCTCTACGAGGGCGACATCACGGAGCCGGGCCTGGGCCTCGGGTCGGCGCTCGACGACGCGGACCTGCTGGCGGGCGTCGACGAGGTGTATCACCTCGCGGCCGTGTACGACCTGGGCGTCGACTCCGACGTCGCCGAGGCCGTGAACGTCCGCGGGACCGAACGCGTCCTCGACGCCGCCCAGCGGCTCGCAGTCGACCGGTTCCACCACGTGAGCACCTGCTACGTCAGCGGCCGGTACGACGGCGTGTTCACCGCCGACGACCTCCGGGAGGGCCAGTCGTTCAACAACCACTACGAGGCGTCGAAGCACCGGGCGGAGGTCGCGGTGCGCGAACGCGTGGCCGACGGGCTCCCGGCGACGGTCTACCGGCCGGCCATCGCGGTCGGGGACAGCCGGACCGGCGAGACCGACAAGCTCGACGGGCCGTACAACCTCCTCCGGCTGCTCTCGGCGCAGCCCGAGCGGCTCGCGTTCGCCTTCTCGATCCCGGCCGCGGCCGAGACCGAGCTGAACGTCGTGCCGCGCGACTACGTCGTCGACGCGATCGCGGAGCTGAGCGGGCGACCTGAGACGGTCGGAGAGACGTACCAGCTCTGCGACCCCGACCCGCTGACGGTCCCGGCGTTCGTCGCGGTCCTGAGTGACGCCGCCGATCGCCGGACGGTCACCGTCCCGACCACGAAGCGGCTCGCGAAGGCGGCCGCCGGGCTGCTCTCGGTCGCGGGGGTCGACGTGGAGCCGGCGACGATCGACTACTTCGATCACCCGACCCGCTATCGGTGTCCGAAGACGAGGGACGCGCTGGCCGGGACAGACGTCTCGGTCCCGCCCTTCGAGTCGTACGTCGGCCGGCTCGCGGCGTTCGCCCGCGAGAACCCGTCCGTCGGCGCCGACCCGATGGCGTGACGGGAACGTCACGGACGCTCGTCACCGGGCGCCCCGGTCCGAACGCACGACGGGAGCGCCGCGACGGAATCCCGCGGTCGAGCGGGTGAGACGCCCTCTCTCGCGGCGATCGATAGGAAAGGCATTTGAGTAATCCGGGCGACGTACCGCACATGACCGACGACGACGCCGTTGAAACGTTCTATACCGACGACCGCTGGCAGAACTGGCTCGATCGCTTGAAAGAGGAGGACCTGGACCCCGAGAACGAGGACTCGGCGCGGCTCCTGTTGAACCTCCAGGACGACGCGGCGATCGCCGTCGTGAAGGTGCTCGCGGCGCTCGAGGAGGACCGCATCGGCGAGGACCGCGCGGTCGAAGAGATCCGCGGCGTGCGCGAGATCGTCCTCGCCGACGTCGACTTCGACGACGAGGACAAGGTGATGCTGATCGACGGCGTTCAGACCTCGCTCGTTCCCGTCTTCTACGCGGCCGAGGAGTACGTCGTCGGCGGCGTCGTGGAGGGCGACGTGACCGAGTTCGTGTACGCGGCCGCCGACGCCGAGGCCCAGGACGACCTCGACGCCGCGCTCGGCTATATCGTTCAGGCCGGGACCCGCGTCATCGACGGCGAACCGCTCGACATCGACGTCGTCGAGGACCTGGAGTACGGGCTCGTCTCCGAGTGGGTCAACGGGCTCGACTCGCTCCAGTCCGCGATCGAGGACCCGGAAGTCGTCGAGGAAGAGGACTGAGCGCGGCGACCGGTCCGATCTGGTTTCTCTCGTTTCGCTTCCGCCGAGGAGCCGTCGAGCCGCCGAACGGCCGCGACGGCCGATACCGGATTCGTCCGAACCGAGCGACCCGTCAGATTCCTCAGTCGGCGATAGGTCTCGCAAAAGGCGCTACTTCCGCCGGTCAGCGATACCACGAGAGGTCGAGAGGTCAGATAACTATCACACCTCGGTGATGTTCGATTTGATTGTTTCGACGGTCTCGTCGTCCAGTTCGAGTTCGGGATGCGAACTGCCGGCGTGTTCCTCGGCTTGGGCCATGACCTCCTGTTCGGTTTCGCCCTCGATAGTCGCGTGACACCCTTCCATCGGACATTCGAGTCTCTTCGTCATGATTCGTCTGTATGTCAGGTGCTAACGAGTATATTGGTATTATCGCTCAAACGGCGGAGACACCCCCGTCTCCGCACACCAGCCGAAAGCCACCGAGTCGCCGTCGGCTGTAGCGCTTTCCGTGCTGTGAGGCGTGCGACGACGGCCCGGTGACGACCGTCGATCGCGACGCGGGCGCGGAGCCCCGCTCAGGTATCCCCGGCCCGTCACGCCGCCACGGTGAACAGGAGCAGGTTGTGCGCGGCCGGCCCGAGGCCGACGGCGGCGACGAAGCCCAGCAGGAGGAACCCCTCTACCGGCCGGTCGCGGACGTACTCCGCGAACAGCCACACGACGAGGCTCGCCACCGCGAGCTTCACCAGGACGAACACCCACCCCTCCCCGAGCACCGGGACGGCCGGGATCCAGTCGAACTCCAGGAGGATCCGGGAGACCGGCGTGCGCTCGCCGAAGCCGAGGTGGGTCGTCCCCACCGCGGTCGAGACCCCGTCGAGGGCGTGGCCGAACACCGCGAGCGCGCCCACCCCGCCGGTGACCGCGACCTCGGGACGCAGCCGCGTCAGACCGACCCAGACGGCGGCGGCGATCGGGGCCGTCGCCGCGAGCGCGACCGCCGACCACCGGGCGCCGGCCGGCGAGACGCCGGTCGCGAGTGCGACGCCGACGACCGGACCGAGGAGGGAGGCGCCCGCGACGGCGAGACGCGGCGGAACGCGATCCGGCGGACCCGACGCGAGCGCGAGCCACGACGCGCCCGCCAGCGACCCCACCGTGAGGTAGACGGTCGGCGAGCCGGCGAGCGGTGCGAGGACCGGCGGGAGCGCGTCGACGGCGTACAGCACGTGGGCCGCGGAGCCGAGCGCCATCCACGGCGCGAGCGCGAGCACGTGCCGGTCGGTGACTCGCGGGGGCGCGCGGCGGAGCGCGGCGACGACCGCGCCGGTAGCGAGCAGGACGGCGACGAGGTACGGCGCCGGCGGGAGCGTCGTCCCCTCGGGGAGGAACGGGACGGCGCCGGCCATCACACCGACAGGACCGGCTGGCTGGCGTAGAGGAGGACGTACTCGGCGGCCTTCCCCAGCACTTCGCCGGGGTCCCCGGTGACCGGCTCGCGCGGTACCACGATGAAGTCGGAGTCCAGCTCCTCGGCGGTGTCGAGGACGACGCTTCCGGGGTGGACCGTCTTCACCTTCGTCGAGAAGCCGTAGGCGATGGAGTAGCTGTGGGGGACGTCCGCCGCCTCCGCGCGCCGCGCGACGGAGTCGGTGAACGCCTCGGTGTCGTCGGCGACGTCGTCTTCGTCGACCACGCCGTGGTCGATGGCGCGGACGACGTCCTCGTCGAGCACGTAGAGGGCGTGGACGTCCGCGCCGTACTCGGCGGCGACCGCGATCGCGTAGTCGACCGCCTCGTGGGACTCCTCGCTGCCGTCGACGGGAACGAGGACGAGGTCGATGTCGAGATCGGTCATATGCTCGTCGTCGTCGGGGGAGTTCAAAAAGCCCGCCCTATGCCGTCGGCGTCTCGACCGATCGGGACGGGCCACCGGCGGCCCCCCGGTCTCGCGACCTCCCGCTCAGCACCCGGAAGGCTCCCGCTCAGAACCCGGAGAGCTCGCGTTGCCCCGCCCCCCGCCGCTCCTCCGGCGGCACGTTCGTCGCGACGATCTCCTCGACGGCGTCCCGGTTGTCGGCGTCGCTGTTGATCGCGCGGGTCGCGCCCTCGGTCTCGACGTTGAACCCGGCCTCGGCGTACGGCTCGTACATCACGCCGCTGTTGCCCACTATGATCCGGAAGTCGAGCCCGTTGACGGCAAAGGGCGATGACATCGGCCGGGATGCCACGGAATAGATACAGTGCGAGAAGGTTCAACAATTCTTGAGGCTCATCATAAAAACGCTCTGGACGGCTACCTGTGCGCGGCGGCGGGTGAGAAACGAATTGAGGAAGACGAATGAATGTTTCAACTGAAACCGTCGCGTTCGTAGGTGGGAGACCATCTATTTGCAATGATCTGAATTTTCTCTAGCTGGCGAACACGGATTGGACTGAGCGTTGAACCACCATCTCTGCTCATCTCAACCCAGATAGTCAAATATGGCACGCCGAATCGGAGATAATCACACTCAGGCGAGACTTAAAAATAGATTTTGTTCTCATGTGTTCACATCAGATGTGAGCAAGTCATGGCACGAGACAGCATTCCACCTCCACTCTACTTGGGGGATGTTTATAATGCTAGGCAAGTCACGCTCTAATAAGATGGTAGAGCCGGTTCTGAAATGGGCGGGAGGGAAACGCCAAATCCTCCACGAAATACGGGCGTGTTTCCCGCCTGAGTCTGATGTAAATGCCTACCACGAACCGTTCTTCGGTGGGGGCGCTCTCTTCTTCAAGACGGGACCTCACGCGCCCGGCAGTAGTATCAATGATATTAACGAGCGCTTGATGAGTTTTTATGAGGTAGTCCGTGACGACCCGGAAGACCTCATTGAGTTGCTAGAGGGATTCGATGGCCCTGAATCGAATCCCGACCCCGATCGAGATTTCTCAAAGGAGAACCGCAAGGGGAAAGAAATTGACCAGTATTACTACCAGCAACGGGAACTCTACAATCGACGTCCAAACGGGGAGGATTATAATAAAGTGGAGGAGGCCGCTCTCCTGATGTACCTGAATCGGACCTGCTACAACGGGCTCTATAGAGAAAATCAATCGGGAGAATTCAATGTCCCGATTGGCCGGCACAGTGAGGCCAACTGGGTTCAGGCTTCTCGTATATTGGACGCACACCGGGCGCTTCAAAATGTAAATATCGAGTGCGGCGACTTTTCTTACGTACTCGACCACGCGTCGGAAGATGACCTAGTGTACTTCGACCCTCCGTACAAGCCTGTCTCCCGCACGTCAAGTTTCGTCGAGTACTCATCGGAGGAGTTCGGCCCGGAACAGCAAGAGCGACTCTGTGAAGTAGCCGTCGAACTGAATGATATGGGTGCGCATGTCGCTATCTCAAATTCACCACCGATGCGAGAACTGTACGAATATCTTGACGAGTTCCAAGTTCACGATATTGGTGCGAAGCGACATATCAACTCAGACAGCGATGGGAGGGGAGAGGTCGGTGAAATTATTGTCACGAACGTGCCAGAAGACAACCGAAGGGAAAAGACCGCTTACCTTGATCAGTTCGTCAAGGCTGACGGCGGTGAAGAGTAGTCAATAATCATCCAGATTCTTTTTCAGATACTCGTATTTATACGTGTGTCCGTCCCGAGATTGCCGGACCTCAGGAAGCATATTGAGCCACCTCCCTACTGTCCCGCGCCGCCGGTTCGCAGTCGTTTCGTTGAGTTCACTTTCCTCCTCAATGATTTGGCCCAGCTCATCGTGGCTGATTGAGCCGTTCTCGCGAAGGTATTGTAGTATACTCTGGCTGATGTCGGCCCTTTGAATATGCTCTAGGAGACTGTCTTTGGCGGATTCATCGTCCCCGCTCTGAATGAATGTTAGATACTCTTCGCCGTCCCGAGTGAGTCCCCACTGACGCATTTGCCGACCATTATACTCGCCCTGTGGATCCTTGTGAACGTATCCGAGTGCCCACGCGGCTTGGGGGTAGTAGTCCGCCTGTCTAGGCGTCCAGTCGTCTCCCGTCTCACGCTTCATATACTCCAAAATTTCATACTTATACCGATATCCCTTGTCGATGCCCTGCATCACGATGTTCATAACATCAAAGGAATCGGCCTGCGGAACCGCATCTGATTTAACAAGATCCTCACCAGTAGAAGTTCCGAACAAGTCCCAGAACTCGTGGTCGATTTCGAACTCGTCTCCTACGTGGACGATGCCCAGTTCCCGCTCCAGCATGATGTCCGTAAGACGGTCACGATCGATGAGTGTGATTGGTTGAGATACCTCGCCTTGGGCGACCTCGATGGCTCCGCTGTTGAACGTGGAAGACGTGATGAATGAACCGAACTGATAGTTGTGGGTACTTAGAGCTCCGACGAAGTTTCGCATCGACGGGCTCCCGATGTTTTGCGTGTACTGTTTCACCTGTACTCCAAACTGGCCGGAGTAGAACTCCCGTCCGATAGAGCCGCGGATGTCGATACCACCATCCCCGTGGAAAGGTGTTAGCTCGATATCACTCGTCTGCTCTGTTTGCTCCACGAGAATTTTACACAAGTGTTCAAACTGTTCTGGCTCAATATTCAATGCACGGTCTAGAAGCTCATCTTTGGCCTCCGGACGCTTCATTAATTATCCCCATTTGGCGACATGACAAAAGTCTATGTATCGTCTCTTGAGTGAAAGTCTCTCTATCGGAAGTCAGCTGCCCCCTATGAGATGAGTTCAACACGGGAAATAACCAAATCCAGTTCCTTAGGCACCCGCTCGTAGAAGTTCACCAGCCGCGGGTTCGCGTCGTTGACCGTCGCGTCCGGCGGCTCAAGATCGAAGAAGAGGGCGCCGCCGACGAACGGCTCGTGGTAGCGCCCGTGCGAGGCCGGGAAGCGAGCGTACAGCTCGTCGAGCAGCTGGCGCTTGCCGCCGGCCCACTTCAGGATCGGCTCGGCCATGCGATGTCGGAACTCTCCCTCGGCGGCGTATAAGCGACCCGGAGTCAGTCGTCGGGCGACCCGGAGTCAGTCGTCGGGCGACCCGGAGTCAGTCGTCGGCCGGCTCGCCGTCGGGGTGGGGGAGGTCGGCGACGTGGGCGGCGGCCTCCTCGAAGTTCGGCCCCGGCGCGATCGTTCCCGCCTCGCGGTCCCACTCGATGTAGCCGGCCTCCTCCAGCGCGGGAAGGTGGCTCTGCCGGAGCTCGTCGGCAATCTCGTCAGACCGGCCGCGGACGCGGAGGTCCGCGATCGTCTCGACCGCGCCGTCGACGAGCGCGGCGACCGCCCGCTGCGCCTCCACTGTTTCGAGCCCCCCGTAAGAAGTGTCGTGTGTCGTTGACATCGCTGTTCGTATCTATACGTTGCATTACGACGAAATAAATGTAGGGGATAATAAAAAAGGATTAAAGGGCACATAAAAGGAGAGAGAAGCCCGAGCGGGCGGGTCGGCGGCGGCGGAACCGAGCCGCGTCGGGAGCGAGTTCCGGCAGACCTACCGGACGCGCAGCGTCCGATGCAGCGTGTACCCCGCGATCAGGAGGAACACGAAGGGGAGCCCGGTGAGCGGATGCGCCGCCAGCGAGCCGATCGCGAGGATGAGGTACCCCTTGCCGGGGGGTGACCACCCGGTCTGCGTCCGCATCGTCGACAGCTCCGTCGCGAAGGCGTAGAGGAACCCGGCGGCGACGGGGAGCCACAGCGCCGCCGCCAGCGCCGTGCCGAGTGAGGTCCCAGCGACGTCGGCGACGGACCGGGGGAGCCACTCGACCGCGGCCGCGTAGTCCGGCTCGACGAGGGCGCGCGCCGCGATCGACACCGGCAGGTACAGCGCCGCCGCCGCGACCGTCGTCCAGAAGGGGACGTTCGATCGGGACTGCGGGACCGTCGGATAGACCATGGTGAACAGTGGGGCGGCGAAGGGTAGAAGCCCTCCGGTTCGGCCGGGCGACAGGCCCGGTGACCCGACCAGATACCCCTAACATTCCAACTTCTCGAGAGATGCAGGACCGAGTGACATGGTACTTCTCACACACCGTTAACAATCGTTTCAGACTATCTGGGCGCGTGTCTCGTGGTACCACTACTCAAAAATATAAGAAATATGAAATTTTATGCCCGCCGGAGACGGACGGGTAGACGTGCAACCGATGAACGACCGAGACACGGCGCGTGCGGTCGCGGCGGGGTCCGACGGTCCGCCCAACGGCGGCCTCGTCGCCTCGCTCGCCTTCTTGGCGTTGATCATGGTCCCGCTGCTGGTGGCCTCCTACCCGCTCGTCTCCGCGGGACTGCTCGCCGGGGGCGTCGCCGTGGTCGCGCTGGGGCGCTCGCTCGTCCGTCACGTCGACGGCGGGGCCGTCCGCACGGTCAGCCTTCCCGGCCTCGGCACGGTGGAGTACCGCTTCGCGCGGAGCTGAGACGACGACCCCGCGCGACGTCCGCACGGACCGAATTAGCGTCGCGGCGAATACGGGTATAAATCAGCCGCGCTCCTCCGCTTTCCGCTCTGTTACGAACCGCCGCTACAGACTGTAGACGACGCGTTCGCCGGTGTCGAGCCCGTTCGCGACCGCGGCGTGGATCCGCCCTTCGCCGGCGACCCAGTCGCCGAGCAGGTAGAGGCCCTCGCGGCGGGCGGAGTCGATCGGGCCGCGGTCGACGCCGCCCTCCGGGAGCGCGTAGCGCCACCCCTGGTGGTCGCTCCAGGCGGGGTCCGCCAGCCGCTCGTCGCCGACGATCGCGGCGGCGTGCTCGGCGAGCGCGGCGACGTTCGCGACCGGGTCGTCGTCGTAGTGCTCGACTGACCAGTCGGGGCTCGCCTGGACGACGAGCAGCGTCTCGCCGTCCGGGACATGCCCCGCCTTACACTCCTCGCGGGAGATCCAACCGACGGGGTGCTCCTTGTCGGTGTTGATGAGCCCGTAGTACGGGACGTCGAGCGGGAAGGGGTAGTGCAGCACCGCGGACCACACTGACCGGTACGCCACGTCGCCCACGGCGTCGACGAGCGACTCGCGGACCGGCGACTCCCACTCGGCGTCCCGGAGGAGCTCGGCCGTCTGCGGCGCCGGCGGATTCAGGAGGAGGACGTCGAACGGCCCCCACGTCTCGCCGGCCGCGTCGTCGAGCTCCCACCGGTCCTCGACCCGCCGGACGGTCTCGACGCGCGTCCGCCGGTGGACCGTCGCGTCGGTTTGAGCGAAGAGCCGCTTCGCGATCTGAGTGAGTCCGCTGCGGTAGCTCCACTTGTGCTCGTCGGCGTCGCGGCCCGGGGAGACCTCGCCGGCCGCGTCGAAGGTGTACACCGGTTCGGTGATATCCACGAGCCCGTCGTCGTCGAGCGTTTCGGTGATCAGCTCCGTGACGCGCTCGTCGTCGGACTTCAGGTAGTTCGCGCCGTAGTCGTACGTCAGGTCGCCGTGGCGACGCGTCGCCGCGCGACCGCAGAGCCCGCCCGACTTCTCCAGCACGGTCACGTCCGCGTCGGGCGCCGCCTCGCTGACGACGAACGCCGCGGCCGCCGCGCCGGCGCCGGCCCCGACGATGCCGATATCGGTCATACCGATCGTAGGCGACGCGGTCACTTAACCGGTCGTCTCGCGGATCCGCGGGCGTCCGCGAGAAACGGAAGTCGGTCTGAAAAGGGTGCTCCGGCGTCGCCCGGAAAAGGCGTTCTGGCGTCGCTCGGAAAAGGGCGTTCTGGCGTCGCCCCGAAAAGGCGACCTCAGTCGTCGGCGCCGACGACCAGCACGGGGGCGGAGGCGTCGCGCTGGACACGGACCGGGAGCGTCTCGGGGCGGACGAGCCGGGCGAATCCGGTCCGGCGCGCGGAGCCGACCACGATCAGATCGGCGTCGTGCGCGTCGGCAAAGTCGAGCACCTCCTCGTGAGGGGTCCCGTACCGGAACCGCTTCTCGACGTCGACGCCGACCGCCTCGCCGCGGGCCGCGGCGTCCTCGACGAGGGCCTCGCCCGTCCGCTCGCGACGCTCGACGACCACGTCCCAGTGTTCGGTGGTGTCGACGACGTAGAGGGCGTCGACGGTCGCCCCGTGGGCGGCGGCGACGTCGAGTCCCGCGTCGACCGCGGCGCGTCCGACCTCGTCGTCGCCGGTGACGACGAGCACGCGGTCGAAGACGGACGCTCCTCGCGCGGACCCGGCCGACCGCGGTGCGCGCGGAGTCCCGTCGTCGACCGCGTTCGGGACGCCGGTCTCGGTTGAGGCGGCCGAATCGGCGGTGTCGGTTCGGGTGGCAGCGCTCGCGTCGTCGGTCTCGATGTCGGCGGTGTCGGCGGACATGATGGGTGGTGCCGGACTCGCCCGTCGGCCGGGCGCCGGTCGTGTTCGCTTCCACCTTGGAGCGAGCGACTCTTAACATTTTTCGACAGTATAGACGATTATCATTATCTATCCGAAGGTAATTAGCGGCTCAACTAAGCATACACCAGCTTATTGCCGATTTTTGTATACGAATGGCCGGAAGTGCGAGGGCCGACCGGTACGCTCTCGGCGCCGACCGCGACGAGGGTCGTTCGGAACCGACATCTCCGAAACACGACGGCCGGTACTCGTTCGTTTCTCTATTGAGCAGCTAATTGGACGAATAATAGGTATTCAGACACCCAATACACGATACAGGCCCTGCAATCAGTATAATAAGTATGTTTTTATTATTCCGTCTATTCCCGATCGTGTCGTCAGCATATGCCGGATAAAACCTGTGAAGTACGGTCGATCACGGGAGGGAAGCGAACGAACAGGACGTACTGCGGTGCCGAGGCGGTCGGGGACCGGTGGGGCGCGAACGCGTCCCGGGAGGGGGCCCGTGCTGCCAGTTAATCCGATCTACGCCGGGTTGGCGGCGCTGCCGCTGGCGGTGCTGCTGTTCACGCTCGTGGTGTTGCGGTGGCGGGCCCACGAGGCGGCGTCGGTCGGGATGTTCTCGGCGGCGGCGGTGGCCGTGACCGCGTACAGGATGCCGGTGGAGGCGCTCTCGGTGGCGAGCGCGAAGGGTGTGTGGGACGCGGTGTTCGTCCTCTACGTGATCCTCCCGGCGCTGGTGTTCTACCACGTCATCGACCGGGCCGACGGCTTCGAGGCCCTTCGGACGCGGATCACGTCGTTCACCGACAACGAGCTGTTCCTGGTGCTCGCGTTCGGCTGGGTGTTCGTCTCGTTCATGCAGTCGATTTCCGGGTTCGGGACGCCCATCGTCGTCGTCGCGCCGCTGTTGCTCGCGCTCGGCGTGAAGCCGGTGTACTCGGTCGCGATCCCGCTCATCGGCCACGCGTGGGCGAACACCTTCGGCACCCTCGGGGTGGCGTGGCTCGCGCTGGTGCAGGTCACGGAGATGCAGAGCGTCGCGGTCACGGCGCTCGCGCTCGCCGTTCTGCTGTGGATCCCGAACCTGGTCGCCGGCTTCTCGATCGCCTGGATCTACGGTCGGATGGATGCGGTCCGGTACGCCGTCCCGATGGTCCTCATCGTCTCGCTGATCCACGGCGGCGGCCAGCTGGCCGCGGTGACCGTCATCCCGCCGGAGTTCGCGAACTTCTTCGCGGCGACGGTCGGTCTGGTCGCGCTCGCCCCGCTCGCGATGTGGGACCGGTACGCCACCGCGACCGACGCGATCGGGAAGCGGCTCGCGATGACCGGGGACCTGCCCCCCGCCGCCGGCGCCGACGGAGAGGGATCGGGGGCGGTCGCCGACGGCGGCGTGAACGCATCCGCCGACGCCGTCGCTCCCGACGACGACCTCATGAGCCTCCCGCTGGCGGCGCTGCCGTTCGCGGTGCTCGCGGCGGTCGCGTTCGTCACCGCGGTCGTGACCCCGCTCGGCGACGCGCTCGGCGGCCTGCAGGTCGGGCTGAGCTTCCCCGAGATAACGACGGGCCTCGGCGTCGCGACCGAGGCGGCCGCGCCGTACTCGCCGTTCGCGCCGCTGTCGCACCCGGGGACGTTCCTGCTCGTCAGCGCGCTGGCCGCGTTCCTCGCGTACCGGCGCGGCGGCTACTACGAGGGCGCCGCGGCGCGTGCCGACGCGGACCGGCCGGCGTTCACGCGGGCTGTGCTGGCGACCGCGATCCCGGCGTCGATCGCCGTGATCTCATTCCTCGTCATGGCGAAGCTGATGGACCACAGCGGCCAGGTGCTCGTCCTCGCCGAGGGGACCGCGAGCGTGGCGACCCCGAACTCCTACGGGTTCCTCTCGCCGCTCATCGGCTCGCTCGGCGCGTTCATGACGTCGAGCAACACGGCGTCGAACATCCTGTTCGGCGGGCTCCAACAGCAGACGGCCGCCCAGCTCGGGGGGATCTCGGAGGCGCTGATCCTCGGCGGCCAGAGCGCCGGCGGCGCCATCGGGAACGCGATCTCGCCGGGCAACGTCATCCTCGGGACGACGGCGGCCGGCATCGTCGGCCGCGAGGGCGACGTCCTGCGGGTCACGATCCCGTGGGTCGCCGCCGTCGGCGCGCTCGTCGGGCTCGCGATCGTCCTGTTGAACGCCGCGGGGCTCTTGGGGGTGGCCTGACATGGGTGTCCTGGACCGGTTCACGCTGGCGTTCGTCCTGATGGCGCTCTCGCTGCCGCTGATCAGCTACGGCACGACGGCCGATATCGCGGTCCTCTGGGTTATCGGCCTCGCGATGCTCGCCGTCGGGGGGCTGATCCCGCCGGCAGTGCGCTTCACGGCGGCGGACCCCGACGCGCTCTGAGGGCTCCCCGCGCCGGGGGGCCGACGAGGCAAGGACGACCCCAACGACGCGTTTTAATTACTCAGTCCGAACAGTACCGATAGCAGCGCGGACCGCGCGGCGGACCGACTCCCGCGGCGCGGGCCGGGGCACACGACATGACACCGAACACCACCACGCGGCCGACGGACGGAAACGATGGGTGAGGAGGGCGGCGGAGGCGGGAGGGACGACGGCGAGGCTGGGGACGGAGACGCCGGGAGCGATCCGATCGGCGACGACGCCGGACCGGACCCCGTCGGCGACGACCCCGCGGTCGACGAGTCAGGCGGTGGGGTCGACTACGCCGGCCGGGCGTCGTCGATCCTCGGCTTCTCCCGCTGGTGGCAGATCGTCGCCGCCGCGGGGATGATGGCCGCGGTGAGTCCCTACCAGTACGTCTGGTCGTCCATCGAGCAGCCGCTCGCGGAGAGCCTTGACATCGCGCTGCCGGCGCTCGGCGCGGTGTTCTCGTTTTACGTCGTCTTCCAGTCGCTCTCGCAGTTTCCCGCCGGTAAGTGGCGTGACAGCCGCGGGCCGGGCGCGATCACCTTCCTCGCGGCGCTGTTGGCCGGCGGGGGCTACGTCGGGCTGGCGTACGCGACGGCCGTCTGGCAGCTGTACCTGCTGTACTCGCTCGGCGCGGTCGGCGTGGGGATCGTGTACACGGTCGCGGTGAACACCGCGGTCAAGTGGTTCCCCGACCGAACGGGGCTCACCACCGGCATCGGCACGATGGCGTTCGCGGGCGGGAGCGCCCTCGTGGTCCCGTACGTTCGCGCGAACGCGACCGTCTCGGCGTACGGCGACGTGCTCCGGAACGTCGGACTCGCCATCCTCGTCGTCACCCTCGTCGGCGCGTTCCTGCTGCGGGACCCCCCGGACGACTGGCTCGGGCTGAAGGACCGGGCGGACGGCGACGGGAGCGACGAGGGGCTGGCCGCCTCGCTCCGCGGACGCGCGTACACGACTCGGGAGATGCTCTCGACGTGGCAGTTCTGGCTGCTGTACGCGATGTTCATCGCGACCGCCGGCGCCGACCTGATCGTCATCGCCAACGTCGTCCGGTTCGCGGAGCAGTTCGGTCTGGCGGCGGTCGTCGCCACCGTGGCGGCGACGCTCCTCCCCGTCGCCGCCGGCGTCTCGCGGATGATCCTCGGGGAGGTGTCCGACCGCTTCGACCGCAAGCGGGTGATGGCCGTCTCGTTCGTGCTCGCCGGGCTGTTCCGGATCGCGCTGATCGGCGCGGGATCCGCCGGCTCGGGGGTCGCCTTCGTCGCGTTCGTGATGGGCGCGATGTTCTTCTCCTCGCCGCTGTACGTCTACTTCCCGTCGATGATCGCGGACTACTACGGCGCGAAGAACTCCTCGGGGAACTACGCGGTCCTCTACACCGCGAAGGTCGGCGGCGGCGTCTTCGCCGGGACCGTCACCGGCTACCTCGTCGCGACGTTCGGCTGGGTCCCGACGTTCGCGCTCGGCGGCGGTCTCGCGGTCGCCGCGGGACTGGCGGCGCTCGCGCTCCGCCCGCCGAGCGGCTCCGGACTGGAGACCGAGACGCCGGCGCCGGCGGACTGACGCTGTTGCGGCGCCGTCGGCGGGCTGACGCTGTTGCGGCGCCGTCGACGGACTGACGCTGTTGCGGCGCCGTCGGCGGACTGACCGCATCCCGCCGTCGCGGTCACTGGCGTTCGTCGCTCGCCGGCTTCCGTCCCACGACCGCGTAGAACGGGTCCGTTCCGGGTCGCTCCGCGATCCGGTCCGCGACCGGGAGGCCGCCGGCACTTAAATACCGCTCGACCAGGTCGGCCCGCTCCTCCATCGAGGCGGCCCGCCACGCGTAGACGGCCTTCGTCGGGAACAGCCGGTTCGAGAAGCTCACGACCACGACCCCGCCCGGCGCGAGGACGCGCGCGAACTCCGCGAACACGGGCCCCGGGTACTCCAGGTACTGGACGGACAGGGCACAGCAGACGGCGTCGAAGGCACCGTCGTCGAACGGGAGCGTCCGGTCGGCGTTGAGATCCCGCACGACGAACTCGTCGAGCCGGTCGTTCGCGGCGAGTTCGGCCTCGTTGAGGCCGTGACCGACGACGCGCTCGAACGGCGTGGGCGGGAGGTGCGAGACCCAGCTCCCCATCGCGTCGAGCACGCGGTCGCCCGGGTCGAGGAGCTCGTCGTACAGCGCCGTCAGCCGGGCGATAAAGGCGTCGTCGGCGTGGGTGACGAACCGCGGCTCTTTATAAAACGTCTCGTCGGGTCGGTCGTCGCGCTTCCGCCGGTCGCGGTCGGAGAGGACGGTCGTCACGGATGTCGAAGGGAGGGGCGCCGCGCGGAAGAGCCCGTCGCCACCCCTCGGCTTTTGTCCGCGAGCGGCGTACGAGGGCCAATGGGACACGCGAGCGGATCGGCGCTGTACAAGGCTCCGAAGACGACCGCCTCCCGAGATCAGGGCGCGTTCAGGACGAACTTCAACTTCCCCGGTCGGAACCGGCCGGACCACGGGGACCACGGGTACGGCCCGCTGTCGACCGTCGTCGAGTCGTTCATGGACCCCGGGACGCTGATCCCGATGCATCGGCACCGCGACGAGGAGATCGTCTCGTGGGTGCCGGCGGGCGCCATGCGCCACGACGACGGCGAGGGCAACCGGCTCGTCACCGACGCCGACCGCCTCATGATCATGAACGCCGGCAGCGGGTTCCGGCACTCCGAGGAGACGCTCGCCGACGACCCGCCGCTCCGGATGTTACAGATCTTCGTCCGTCCCCACGACCTGGGTCTCGAACCGGGGATCCAACACGAGCCCCTCCCGGACCCGGTCGCGAACGAGTGGCGACACCTGTTCGCGCCGGCCGGCACGGACCACCCGCTGACCGTCCGCAACGCGGTCCACTGCTACGACCTCCGGCTCGACGCGGGCGAGAGCGTCGGCCTTCCGGAATCCGGTGGTTCGACTGCCGACACCGGCGGCTGGGACGTCTACTTCTACGTGTTCGAGGGCGCGGTCGAGGCCGCGGGACGGTCGTTCGACCGCGCCGAGAGCGGCCTCTGGACCGGCGGTCCGACGCCGACGCTGACCGCGACCGAGGACGCGGTCGTCGTCGCCTTCCGGCTCGATCCCGAGGCGCCGATCACGCGGCAGGGGACGATCGGGCGGTAGCGAGCGGTCGTCCGGGAGGCGAGCGGTCGTCCGGGAGGCGAGCGGTCGTCCGGTTCGCGAAGCGCGCTCAACCCACTCGCGCCATCGCCCGCTCGATCCGTCGCGTGAGGTCGTCGAGTCTGTCGCCGATCGACCCGATCGACGCGAGGACGGGATACGTCGCGGCGGTCGACTGATAGAGGTACGTCGGGAGGTCGACGACGTCCTCGCCGAGCCGGAGCTCGCGCTCGTGCTCCGCGATGACGCGCTGGCGTCGCGCGGCGATTCGGTCGCAGTCCCCGACGAGGACGCCCGCGCGGGCCCGACACGCGTCGAGCGCGCCGAACCCGCCCTCCGGGACCGGCGCCTCGAGCGAGTCGATCTCGCGCCGGATCGCCGCGAGCCGGGACCCCGCCCGGTCGAGCGACTCCGCCTCGACTCGGAGCCGCTCCACGAAGCGGTCGCGCTCCTCGATCGCGGCGTCGATCGCGTCGAGCAGGGCCGGCTCGTACTCGGGGTGATAGCCCGAGCTCCGGGTGAGCGCGTACGCGAGTTCGGGACCGAACTCCGCGGCGACGCTGCGCTCGTAGGTGTCGTCGTACTCCTCCTCGTAGTGCGGTACCGACATCACCGTCTCCGCGTACGCGTCCCTGACGGCGACGAGTCCGGATCCGGGCGGCGTGGCGGGACCGTCGACTCCCGTGCCGGCCGCGGTACCGGACCCGCTCGCCGAACCCGTGACGTCCGCCGGGCCCGCAGAGGCGGGCGATCCGCTCGGGGAGGCCGGCTCGGTCGGGACCGCTTCGACCCGACCGCGGAACGCCCGGAACGCCTCGCGCTCGTCGACGGTGCGGCGCCGCTCAACCCGGACCGCTTCCCGAGCGTCGTCGAGGACCGTGCGGGACTCGTCCGGCCCACCGGTGGTCGTTGTCATACCGCACTCGTGGCGACTCCTCCTCGTAAACGCTTATATGAGGGGTATCGGGCCGTCGGGAGGGATCCCGAGCGCTCACTAGCGCTCACTAGCGGCCTTTTAAATAACTCCTCTCGCCAGCGACCCGAGCAGCGGAAGCCCGAGCGCGGCGGCGACCGCGACGTAGACGACGGGCGTCACCTCGGGGAGGGACGCGGCCGCGGGACCGAGCGAGACCGCGAACGCGACGAGCGTCAGCGCGCCGACGCCGAGCGCGTACGCGACTCCCCGGCGGGCGGTCGGTGCGACGAGCGAGGCCGCCGCGCCGGCCGCGACGAGGCCGAGCCAGTGGACCGACGCCAGCGCGAGGCCGAGGGCGACGACGACCGCGAGGGCGGCGGCGCGACGACGCGGTTCGCGGCGGACCCGGGCGATCGGAGACGGCGCGGGCGGAGCGGACGGCGCGGGCGGAGCGGACGGCGCGGGCGACGCGGGGTCCTCTCCGGAGCCGTCGTCGCTCACGACGAGTCACCCCGGAAGGCGACCGTCTCGCCGCTCTCGTCGTCCGGGTCGAGCGACATCGGCTTCTGGTCGTTCGCCAGCCACGCGCGGAGCTGGTCGTCGTAGTGCTCGGAGAAGTAGTCGCCCGAGTTGCCGCCGGGGATCACGGCCGCGGCGTCCTCGCCGGGGCGGACCACCATCCGCCAGCTCGACCCGACCGCGTCGTCGACGCGGTAGTTCATCACGGTCGCCGGGGAGCCGTCCGCCGGGAGCGCCGGGTAGTTCAGGAAGGGCGCCTCGCCGCCGAGCGGGTGGGCGATCGCCCCCGTCGTGTTCCGGTCGCCGTACGTCTCCCAGCCCGCCTCGTCGATCTCGTCGAGCGCCCCCTCCAGCGCCGCGACCATCGTCGCGGCCCGCGAGCGGTCGGCAAACAGGGGGTCGTCCGGCGGCAGCGTCGCGAGCACCCAGTCGTTCGGGTAGTACGCCTCGCCGAGGTCGACCGCGGCGAGGGCAGGCTCGAAGACCAGCCGCCGGAAGCGGTCGATCCACCGGTCGAACAGCAGCGCGCCGCGGGAGTCGGCGGTCATCCGGCGGTCCCACGCGTCGAGCGTCGCGGCCGCCGCGGCGAGGCGGTCGGGGTCCTCGGACGCGTCACCTTCCCTTCGCGCTTCCGCCGCCGCCACGAGGTCCGACACGAGCTGGACCGCCCGCCCGTCGCGCACGTCCCGCTGGAGCTCGCGGTGGAAGTCGGGATCGACCGGCTCGTCTCCGGCGACCGCCGCGTCGAGGCGCTCGGCGATGCGCGCGCCGCGGTAGGGGGCCGCGTAGTCGACGCCGACGTAGTGGGTCGGCTCGTCGATCACGCGCTGGTTGGCCGTCGAGAGCACGTCGGGGTCGAGCGCGTGCGGCTTCTCCTCGAAGGGGACGAACCCCGCCCACGAGGACCGGCCGAACGGCTCGAACCCCTCCCACTCCCCCTCGCCGGCGGAGCCGTCGAACACCCGGTCGCCGGCGACGGCCTCGCCGTCGATCCGCCGGATCGGAAGCTGCCCGGTCGCGTAGTACATCGTCCGGCCGTCGGCGTCGGCGTACACGAGGTTCTGCGTCGGGAGGTCGAACTTCCGGGTCGCCGCCAGCGCGTCCTCGAACCCGTCGGCGCGACCCAGCTCGTCGATGGCGAGCGTCGTTCGCGTCGCGGTGTGGCCCGTCCACGCGACGCCGACGTGGCGCCCCTCGCGCTCGACGAACGGGCCGTGGACCGTGCGCTTGGTCTCCAGCGTCCGGTCCTCGCCGCCGGAGACGGTGATCTCCCGCGTCTCGGTCTCGAACTCGCGCCACTCCCCCTCGTAGCGGTAGCGCTCGCCCGCCTCGTCGACGTCGTAGCGGTAGCAGTCGAGCACGTCGGCGCCGACGTTGGTGAACGACCAGGTCGCGCGGTCGCTCGCGCCGGCGATGACGAAGGGGACGCCGGGGAACGTCGCGCCCCGGACCGAGCGCTCGGACGTCTCGACGCGCTGCTCGTACCACAGCGGCGGCGCCGTGAGCGAGAGGTGCGGGTCGTACGTCACCGTCGGCGTCCCGCTCGCCGTGTGCTCGCCGGCGACGACCCAGCTGTTCGACCCGACGCCCGTCGGCGACTCGAAGCCGGAGAGCCAGCCGGTCAGTTCGGGCTCGATCGGGTCCGGGCGGGTCGCAGAGGCGTCGCGATCGCCCCGGCGCGCCTGTCGGTTCCTCGCGTCGAATCCCTCGTCGCCGTCGAGTCGCGTTTCGTTGCCGTCGAGTCGCGTTTCGTTGCCGTCGAGTCGCGTTTCGTCGCCGTCCAGTCGCGTTTCGTCGCCGTCGAGGATCGGCGCGTCGTGGTCCAGCCGTCGCGGAAACAGCTCCGCGGCGCGGTCCGCGCCGAGCCGGTCCTCGACCAGCGCCCGGCGGAGCCCGGCGAAGCTCCCCGTGAGCGTCCACGAGATCTGTTTCTCCATCAGCATCGAGTCGACTGGCGTCCACGGCGCGGGCTCGTAGCCGAGCAGTTCGAACTCGATCGGGAGCGTCTCGGCGGCCATCGCGGCGTTGACGCCCCCGGCGTACGCCTCGACGAGAGAGCCGGTCTCCGTCTCGCTCACGAGGTCCCACGTCGCCTCGGCGGCCGCCGAAAAGCCCATCGCGACGTTGAACTCGTCGCTCTCGACGGTCGCCTCGCCGACGACCTCGGAGAGCCGCCCGCGCATGACGCGGCGCTGGAGGTCCATCGGGAACAGGCGGTGGAACGCCTGCAGGTAGCCGACCGCGAAGTACGCCGCCGCCTCGTCGTCGGCCTCGACGTGCGGGACCCCGCGGTCGTCGACGCGGACGGTCGCGTCGCCGTGGGGGCTCTCGACCGTCTCGGTGAGCGAGCGTTCCGCCGCGCCCCACGCGTCGCCGGAGAGCGGCGCGAACGAGTCGAGGAGGGCGGCGGCCTCGGAGCGCGCCAGCCCGACGGTGCCTGCCGCGAGCGCCGCGGCGAGCACGGCCCGGCGCGTGATGTCGTTCCTCACCTCGTGACAGAGCCGGCGGTCAGTCATGATTATTTGGATCGGACCGGAGCGTCGTTCGGTCCGAACCGCGGCGGCGCCGTGGGGCGACCCCGGCGGGAAACGTACATCCGTCCGCCGCTCCAACGACGGTCCGATGGAGGTCGCGTTGATCACGGTCGGCGACGAACTGCTCTCGGGAGACACGGTGAACACGAACGCGAACTGGCTCGCCGACGAGCTGAGCGACCGCGGCGTGACCGTGCCCCGGATCCTCTCGGTGCCCGACGACCGAGCCGTGATCGCCGACCACGTCCGCGAGTACGCCGCGACGTTCGACGCCGTGATCGTCACCGGCGGAATCGGCAGCACCCCCGACGACGTGACGATGGAGGCGGTCGCGGACGCGTTCGACCGCGAGATGGCGCCCACCGACTTCACGCGCGAGTCGGTCGAGCGCCGGCTGGCCGCGATCCGCGAACGGGTCCCCGACCGCGAGTTCGATATCGACGTGGAGGCGGAGGCGGCGATCCCCGAGGGGAGTCGCCCGCTCGCGACCGAGGCCGGGCTCGCCCCCGGCTGCGTGATCGAGGGCGTCTACGTCATGCCCGGCATCCCGGACGAGCTGCGGGCCGCGTTCGCGAGCGTCGCCGACGAGTTCGCCGGCGACAGGCGCTCGCGGTTCCTCTACACGGTGGAGCCCGAGTCCAACATCGTGCCCGCCTTGGAGGACGCCATGGAGCGGTTCGACGTCGCCGTCGGCTGTTACCCGGACCGCGAGGGCGACCACAACCGCCTGAAGCTGACCGCGACCGACGACGACGCGCTGGCGGACGCGGGGGCGTGGCTGCTGGAGCACGTGAACGCGAGCGAGACGCCTGTTCGACGGAACTGGGACTGATAAAAAAGCGACCGCGGCCGACCGCGAGAACGGTGCGGATCAGCCGGCCGTCTCGTTCTCCGCCGATTCGTTCCCCGCGGGCCGTTGCGGGTCGGACGGCCCTTCGGGTTCGGCGGGCCCGGTCGGCGGCTGCTGGTCGCCCGGTCCCGGCGGCGTCCGGTCGTTCGTCACGAGGAAGTCGGCGAGGTTCCCGATCAGCGCGTCGTTATCGGCGCGCTGGGCGTTCTCGGGCGAGAGGAAATCGCTGTCGCCCACCATCACGACGCCGTCCGTCCGGACGAGCAGCGGCGACTCGGTCGACGCGCGGGTCGTCGACAGCTCGCTCCCCTCGACGGGGCCGAGCACGTCGCTGCCGGCGACCGTCGTCCCGACAGGCGTCGCCGACGGCAGTACCGCGCGGTCGACGCCCGCGGTCAGCGCGGCGTCGGACTCGCCGGTCGGCTCCGCGTAGACGCGCTGGTAGTTCAGGTCGTTTTCCGCCATGTTGTACACGTACCCCGGCTCGGTCGTGACGCCGAGCGTCCCGTCGAGCGCGGTCGCTCCGGGCTGATCGAACGCCGCGTCCGGCTCCGTCGCCACGATCACGTGACCGCCCGACTCGACGAACGACTCGATCTCCTTCAGCTCTTCCGCGTCGTAGTCCGTACGGAACGTCATGAACGCGTCCGCCTCGGCGAGCCGCTCGCCGAGCTGGGTCGGTCCCCGCTCGGCACCGGGAGGCGCGGCGCGCTGCTGCTGCTGCTGCTCCGGATCCGGCACGTAGACGTCGACGTCGTGCCCGTTCTCGATGAGGGCGTTCGCCAGCGGCCGGACGTCGCGGTCGGCGACGCCCGGGCTCCCGAGTCCGAGCAGCGCGAGCGGGCTCGCCGGAACGGCGCCAGTCGGCTCGACGCCGGGGTCGACGAGCACCGTCTGGGGCCGCGTCGCGGCCTCCATCTCGACCGTCGCCTCGCCCGGCGTGTCGTTCGCGACCGCGTCGCCGTCGACGTAGTGGTCGTTCTGGATCTCGGGCGCGGGGGCGGCGCCGTCTGCGGTCACGTACCCCGTGAGCGCCGCGCCGCCGGTGATCGCCGCCAACGTCACGACGAACGCGGCCGCGAGCGTGCGGAGGTCGCTCACGCGCCGACACCCCCCGAGAGCCGTGCCGTCTCGTTGCCAGTCGCGCCGGTGCCGGCCGCCGATCCGCCGCGGTCGACGTCGAGGTCGCTCTCGGAGAAGCGCTCGACCGTGTCGACGTGCGGGATCGCCTCGACGTGGACGTACGTGAGCCCCATCGGCTCGACCTCGCCGTAGCCGGGGTCGTTCGCGTGGACCGCGACGACCTGGGTGTCGGTGCGGAGCAGTATCGGGAAGCCGGTGTCGGGCCCGGTCTCTCTGGTGTCGACCTCGTACTCGCCGAGGTCCTCCTCGGTCGCGGCGGCGTGCACCGCCTCGTTGAGCGAGCCGATCTCGTCGGCGAAGCCGTTCTGCACCGCCTCGGTGCCGAGGTATACGTCGGCCTGCGCGACATCCTCGCGCGGCATCTCGAACTCCTCGCCGCGCTCGGCCATCATCGCGTCGACGAACGTGTCCGCGAGCGTCTGCCGTTCGGCCCACCCCTGGATCTCGTTGCCGCCGGCCTTATCGGGGCCGCTCGGGCCCTGAACCGGCGAGCCCGTCTGCGGCGCGGGCGCGTTGAGCCCGATGCTGCCGACCGTCGAGGTCGGGAGCACGTAGATCTCGTCCGCGGGCGCCATGGCGTAGTAGCCGCCGGAGGCGCTCATCGACTGCACGCTCGCGATCACGGTCATCTGTTCGCTCGTCCGTTGGACCGCCTTGTACATCCGCTCGGAGGCGACCGGCGCGCCGCCCGGCGTGTCGATCTTGAGGACCACCGCGCCGACGGAGTCGTTGGCGCGGATGTCCGCGAGTTCGCTCTCGACGTCGTCGGCGAGGGCCGCGTTGACGGGCCCCTCGATCTCGACGACGGCGACGGTGTCGTCCGGGTCGTTGGTCGCCGCGTACACGCTGGGGGCGAGCACGGCGCCGACCACCGCCGCGGCCACCACGACGGCGGCGATCTGCTGCCGCGACGTGAGGGCCGTGGAGGGCTGTTTGGTTGACATGACCGGGTAGACACTGCGCCAAGCGGGAAATAAAAATTTCGGAAAATTAACTAATCGCTGTAGTCACGCGAGCCCCTTGACACCGCTCGCCGGACCGCGCGCGACGCGACGGCCGTCGACCACCGAAGGCTCGTCGGCGACGCGGCGTCCGTGGTCGGATCGCGGGAGTCGCTCACTGGTCGTCGGGGGCGGTGAGGTGTTCGCTCCCCCAGTCGCGCATGGCGACGATCACCGGCTCCAGCGACGCCCCCCGATCGGTCAGCGAGTAGTTCACGCGGAACGGCTTCTCGCTGACGACCGTCCGGTCCACGAAGCCGTGTTCCTTGAGGTCGTCGAGGACCTCCGACTGGACCTTCCCCGAGATCCCGTCGACTTCCTCTTTAAGAGCGTTGAACCCCAGCGGCCCGGACTCTAAGAGTCGATGGACGACGACGGGATGCCACTTCTTTCCGATCAGCGACGCGGTCGTCGTGATCGGACACCACTCGGTCCCCGCACACCGCACCTCCAGCGGCTCCGGATCGGTACTCATACCGGCTGGACGGACTCCGGCGAAATAAAGATACGTTTAGTAAGTAACTGTGAAGACGTAATCGGAATCGCGCGCGGCTCGGTCGCCGGAGGGTCTCTGTTAATAAGGCGTCACGCGAGACCGGCGACGACCGCCCACCCGACCGTCGTTCCGACGGCAACGAACACCATCGTGACGACCGCGGGAAACGGCTCGTCTCGACGGGTGAACCGGGACGCGCCCGGGACGAGCCCGGCCATCGGGACGAGCGTGCCGACCGTGACGGTCGGCGGGAGGACGCGGCCGGCGAGCGCGACGGCGGCGCCCGCGGCGGCGAGACTCGCCAGCCCGTAGGCGACCCGGAGCCGCTCGGCCGACCAGCGCGTCGCGAGCGTGCGTTTCCCGACCGTGGCGTCCGCCCGGCGGTCCGGCCACTGGGTCTCCAGCAGGTTCACGAACACCACGAGCGCGAACGGGACGGTCGCGAGCGCCGCCGCGGCCGTGAGGCGGCCGGTGACGACGGCGAACCCGTACAGCGGCAGCGCGACGCCGCCCAGCGCGGCGTTGGTCGCCTCGCCGAGCCCCTTCCACGCGAGGCGGAGCGGCCCGACGGAGTACTGCCAGCCGACGACGAGGAGACCGACGAGGAGGGCCGCGGCGACCCCCGACAGCGCCCGGTCGCCGAGCGGGCCCGCGGCCGAAGCGAGCAGGGTCAGACCGATCGCCCCGGACGCGACCGCGGCGCGCAACGCGAGTCGCGGGGAGAGGTCGCTCTCCACGAGGGCGCCGCTCCCGCCTGAGAAGGGCGTCCGGTCGGTGAGCGCGTCGGTCTCGACGTCCGCGTACTCGTTCGCGTAGTGGACGCTCGCGGCGATCGGGAGGAGCGCGACCAGTCCGAGACCGACGCTCCGGGGGTCGGCCGTCGCGCCCCGACCGAGCGCCATCGCGACGCCGAGGGCGTACACGAGCGCGATCAGCGCCAGCTGTGCGGGACGCGACATCCGCCACAGCGCGACGAGGACGACGCGGCGGTTTGACTCGTCGCGCTCGTCCACGCTCCGTCCGTCGACCTCGGCTCGCGGTCCGGTCCCGCCCATTCGTCAGTCGGCCCGCAGCGACCGGATCTCCTCGAGGAGGTCGTCGATCTCCGGGCGGTCGGCGGGCATCCGTCCCTCGTAGGTGTACGCGGCGACCGGCTCGCTCGACCGGACGTCGAGCACCATCGCGACCGGCATCCGCCCGACGAGGTCGTGGAGCGAGCCGAGGATGCCGAACCGGACCGGCTGGTCGTAGGCGTCGCTCACGCCGGTGTCGGGGTCCGCGAGCAGCGCGAACGGGAGGTCGTACGACGCCTGCCACTCGCGGACGCGGTCGACGGGCTCCGGGAGGATCGAGACGACGGAGGCGCTCAGCGCCTCGAACTCCTCGTACCGGTCGGCGATCGCCTGCACCTGCTTCCGGCAGTTCCCGCAGTGGTAGTCCCGCTGGAACAGCAGGACGACCGCGTCGACGTCCGGGTCCGCGGCGGCCGCGGCCAGCGAGAACGGGTCGGGACCGGCCGCGACGTTCGGCAGTTCGAAGTCGGGCACGCGCTCTGAGGGGACCGTCGTGTCGCTCATACAAGACGTAGACGGCCTCGAGACATAATGTTCGGTCGGTCTGACACGCGCCGCACCCAACCGCAGCGGCTATTCACGCACGGCCCGAGAGATCCGGGTATGACCGCGTCGCAGTCGAAGTCAGCGTCCGACTCCGCTCCCGTCGAGGAGTCGCGGCGGTTCCTCCGCGCCGTCCGCGCCGGTTCGGACGGCGGTCCGGACCGCGAGGCGGCGCGCGAGCGTCTCGCCGGGCTCGACCAGCGCGACTTGGACCGCCTCGGTCCAGACGAGCGGCTCGCCCTCTGGCTGAACGTCTACAACGCCGCGACCGGCGACGCGCTGCTCTCGGACCCGGCGCAGTTCGACGACCGGCGGCGCTTCTTCTCGAAACCCGTCGTCACCGTCGCGGGCGAGGACCTGAGCCTCGACGCGATCGAGCACGGGGTCCTCCGCGGCTCGCAGTGGAAGTACGGACTGGGGTACGTCCCGAACCCGTTCCCCTCCGGGTTCGTCCGCCGTCACCGCCTCCCCGAGCGGGACTTCCGGATCCACTTCGCGGTCAACTGCGGTGCGGCCTCCTGTCCGGCCGTCCTCGCCTACGACGCCGAGTCGGTCGACGCCGACCTCGACGCGGCCGCCGAGCGCTACCTGCGGAGCGAGACGGTCGTCGAGGACGGGACCGCCTACCTGCCGCGGCTCCTCCTCTGGTACCGGGGCGACTTCGGCGGGGGGAGCGGGATCCGACGGATCCTGCGCGAGTACGACGTCGTCGACCCGGACGAGGTCTCGCGGGTCCGGTACCGCGAGTACGACTGGTCGCTCGCGCTCGACGCCTTCCGGGAGCGAGGGCCGGCGCAGTGACGGGACCGTCCCTCAGAGGACGCCAGCGCCGCCGAGCACCAGCCTGACGCCGATTACCGTCAGCAGGCCGAGGACGACGCCCCGGCGCAGCCGTTCGGTCACCCGACCGCGAAGCCGCTTTCCGACGGCGACCCCGGCGACCGCCGGGACCGCGGCCGCCGCCGACGCGAGGGCGAATCCCAGGTCGGGGTAGAGGCCGAGCGCGCCCGCGGCCGCGACCCGCAGGCCGTTGATCCCGACGAACACGAGCGCCACGACGCCGACGAACAGCCCGTGCGAGAGGTCGAAGCTTCGGACGAACGCGACGAGCTGCACGCCGACGTTCGTCGCGCCGAAGAGGACGCCCGAGACGAGGCCCACGACCGCCATGACCGGCGGGCTCCCGGCGCGGTCTCGGTCGCTCGCGACCGGGAGGGCCGGCAGGGGGACGGCGCGCTGGGCGGTCGCCACGAAGCCGAGCGAGACGAGCCCGAGCAGCACGCGCACCGGCGCCTGGGGCAGCCGGTTGAGCAGCGCCATCCCGAGGATCGTCCCGACGAGCGCGGCGACGAGCAGCGGCGCGAATCGGGTCCCGCAGGTGCGGAGCTCCTCGCGGGTGAGGTCCCCGACGAGCGCGACGTTCACGGCGAACATCGGGAGGATCATGAACGCGACGGCGGTCGCGGGGTCGATCGTCGCGGCGAGCACCATCGTCCCGACGACGGCGAAGCCGAATCCGGCGACCCCGTTGACGGCGCCCGCGACCGCGACGACGACGGCGATCGTCGCCACCAGTTCGGCCGAGAGCGCGAGGGTCATACGATCCGGAGGCGTCCGGCGGTGATAAATGACCGTTGGGTGTGCGACGCGCGGGCACGCTCGGCGGTCGGCACCGACTCCGCTTTCGCATGTGTGCGGTTATCTCGCACGGTCGGCCGAGGCTCATACGCCTCCGTCACCGCTCTTTAGGGGCTTTGATGACGCTGGCGGCCGTCGTCGGAGCCATGCAAGAGTTCGACTTCCTCGTGATCGGATCGGGGTCGGGACTGGACGTGGCGAACGCGATGGCGGGCCAGGGCAACTCGGTCGCCATCGTCGAGGAGGGTCGGCTCGGGGGGACGTGTCTCAACCGCGGCTGTATCCCCTCGAAGCGGCTGCTGTACCACGCCGACGTGCTGGAGACGATCGAGGGGGCCGGCGCGTTCGAGATCGACGCCGAGGTGAAGGGCGTCGACTTCGCGGAGATCGTCCGGAAGGTCAACGAGGACGTCTCGGGGAGCTCCGAGTCGATCCGACGGGGCCTCACGTCCTCGGACGCCCACGACCTGTTCTCGGGGACCGGGCGGTTCGTCGACGACCGCACCGTCGAGATCGTCGACGGCGACGACGAGGGGGCCACGCTCCGCGCCGACACCGTCCTCGTCGCCACCGGCACGCGCCCCTCTATCCCCCCGATCGACGGGATCGAGGCGGTCGACTACCTCACGAGCACGGAGGCGCTGCGCCTCGAATCGCCGCCGGACCGCCTCGTGATCGTCGGCGGCGGGTACATCGCGGCCGAGCTGGGCCACTTCTTCGGGACGTTCGGCAGCGACGTGACGATTGTCGGCCGGCGCGAGCACCTCCTCCCGGAGGCGGACGCCGAGGTCGGCGAGGCGTTCACCGACCGCTACGCCGACCGGTTCGACGTGTACGCCGGGTACGAGGCCGTCGCGGCCGACGAGGCCGACGGCGAGGTGACCGTCGAGGCCCGGCCGTATCCCGAGGCCGACTCGGTCCGGGCGGGCGGCGAGACGGTGGGCGCGCCCGAGGAGGCGGAGGACGTGACGGTGACGGGCGACGCGCTCCTGATCGCCGCGGGCCGCCGTCCGAACACGGACATGCTGAACCTCGACGCGACCGGCGTGGCGACCGACGAGCGGGGGTTCGTCGAGACCGACGAGTACCTCCGAACGGACGCCGAGGGGGTGTGGGCGCTCGGCGACGTGGTCGGCGAGTACCTGCTGAAACACAGCGCGAACCACGAGGCGAAGGCCGTGATCCGGAACCTGCTCGGCGACGAGCCGGAGCCGGTCGACTACTCGGCGATGCCGTTCGCGGTGTTCGCCTCGCCCGAGGTCGCCGGCGTCGGCGCGCGCGAACAGGACCTCCGGGCGACCGACGCCGAGTACGCCACCCGCACCTACGCGTACGACGAGACGGCCCGCGGGAGCGCGATGCACGCCGACGGGTTCGTGAAGGTGCTCATCGATCTCGACGGCGAGATTCTCGGCTGTCACATCCTCGGTCCCGAGGCGTCGAACCTGATCGAGGAGGTC
>NZ_JAWOBM010000047.1:0-46565 GCF_046498025.1 Halorubrum sp. | reverse complement strand
CCGCGCAGTTCGCACAGGTCATGTCCGTGATCGCGACGGTGACGGTCTCGCTGACCGCGCCGTAGCCGGCCGCCTCGATCGCGTCGAATATCTCGCCGAGCGACACCGCTTCCGGGTCGTACTCGACGGACCCCTCGTCGGTGGCGTAGTTGGCCTTCGCCGAGACCACCCCGTCGAGGTCGTCGAGGGCGTCCTCGATCGACGCCGAGCAGTTGGCACAGGACATGCCGGTGACGTTCAGATGGGCTGTTCTCGTTGGCATGGGTCCCACTACGGGTCCCACCCTTAGGCGGCTTTCTGCTTCGAGATCGGGGGTTCAGGTGGATCGAAACCTTGGATTCCAAAGCGACGGGCGGGCAGGGCGTCGGTGAGAGACGAGCGACAACATTGTTTAAAAAGAGGACAGTGGCGCGCGCCTGCGAGCGGCTGGGGCTTTGGAGGTGTCCACGGAGTCACCGACCGCGGAGAGCCGAGCGGCTGGGATTTTGGAGGTGGTTCCCGACGAAAACGATTTATAAACGGTCATCGGTCGGATTACTGAGAATCGAGGAGAAAGCCTCGCGCTTCAGCGCGGGGAGGATGTCAAACCCCTTCCTCCAGCCGCTGGTACCGCTCTCGGAACCGCGACAGGCAGGACGAACAGCAGAAGTGGTACACCGTCCCGTCGATCCGCGCCGTCTCGCCCTCGCTGTCGACGGTGTTGGAACACTCCGCGCAGGTCAGCGCGAACGCCACCCCCTCGATGGAGGGCGTCCACTCGAACTCGTCGACCAGCGTGACCGCGTAGTCGTCGATCGCCACCCCCTCGAACAGCCCGCCGACCCACTCCCGGACGTTGCGCCCCTCGACGCGGGCGTACGCCCGCAGGTCTCCCTCGGCCGTGACGAACACGTGCTCGACGGCGTCGGCGTCACGGAGGCGGTCCCGCGCCGCGTCGAGCGCCTCGGGCCGGTCCGACGGCAGTTCCACGTCGATCAGCATGGGGACGCCGGCCCGGAGCGTCGTCCGGTCGACGTCGACGGTGAACCCATTGATGACGCCGGCCTCCTCCAACCGCGTGACGCGGTCGGAGACCGCCGGCCCCGACAGCCCCACGCGCTCGCCGATCTCGCTGAACGGTCGTCGGGCGTCCTCGGCCAGCAGCGACAGGATCTCCAAGTCCGTCTCGTCGAGGTCGCGCATGCCCGAGGCGACGGTCTCACGACACAAGACGGTTGCCCCGATTCGCTTCGGATTCGAAAGTTTGGACCGGGATCTCTCCCCGGTCGCGAAGCAACAAGCGACAAACGTCTCCCCCGCGTAGGATCGGTCATCATGAGCCGAACGCTCACCGTCGAAGGGATGTCCTGTGAACACTGCGAGCAGAGCGTCAAAGAGGCGCTCGAAGGCGTCGCGGGCGTCGAGGACGCGAGCGCCGACCACGAGAGCGCGTCCGCGACCGTCGACGGCGACGCCGACCCCGACGCACTCGTGGCCGCGGTGCGCGAGGCGGGCTACGACGCGTCCGCGTGAAACGGAAGGCGGGCTACGACGCGCCCGCTTAAAAAGGAAGACGGGCATCGAACCCGCGGATTTCTCCCGTTCTACCGGTTCAACGTGTGGATCGCCTGGCCGCGGGCGTTCTCCGCGGCCTCCATCACCGCCTCCGCGAGCGTCGGGTGCGTGTGGACCGTCGCGGCCACGTCCTCCAGCGTCGCGCCCATCTCGATCGCGAGCGCGACCTCGGCGATCAGCTCGGAGGCCTCCGGTCCGACGATCTGTCCGCCGAGCACGAAGCCGGTCTCCTCGTCGGCGACGAGCCGGACGAACCCCTCGGTGTGGCCCGTCGTCATCGCGCGCCCGGAGGCGTTGAACGGCATCTGGCCGACGACCGGGTCGAACCCGGCGTCCTCGGCCTCGCGCTCGGTCATTCCCACCGTCCCGATCTCGGGGTCGGTGAAGACGGCCGCGGGGATCGCCTGCTGGTCGAGCGCGGCCGGCTCGCCGGCGATCACCTCGGCGGCGACGATCCCCTCCGTCGAGGCCGCGTGCGCGAGCATCGGCTCGCCCGAGACGTCGCCGACGGCGTGAATGTGGTCGACCGCGCTCCGCGTGCGGTCGTCCGTCTGGATGAAGCCTCGGTCGTCCGTCTCGATGCCGGCGTTCTCCGGGTCGAGCCCCTCCGTGACCGGCTGGCGGCCGACGGCGACGAGGATCTTGTCGACGCCGTACGTCGACTCGTCCCCCTCTTCCGTCTCCGTGTGCAGGAGGTAGCCGCCGTCGGCGGCCTCCGACCACTCGCTCGCGCCCTCGCCGAAGTGGAACTCGACGCCGAGCTCCTCGGCCCGCTTGCGGACGATCCGCTTCACGTCGTCTTCGTAGGGGTCGAGGATGTCCTCGAGCATCTCGACGACCGTCACGTCGGCGCCGAGCTTCGCGTACGTCGTCGCCAGCTCCATGCCGATGTAGCCGCCGCCGACGATCCCGAGCCGGTCCGGGACGGAGTCGGCGTCGAGCGCGTCCGCCGAGGTCCAGACGTGGTCCTCGGCGAAGTCGAACCCGGGGATCTGAATCGGCCGCGACCCCGTGGCGACGACGGCGTGCTCGAACTCGATCGACTCGGACCCCTGTCCCTCGCCGCCGTGGGCGACGCGCGCGGTGTGCTCGTCGACGAACGAGGCGGTTCCCGGCACGAGGTTGACGCCGTTCGCCTTACAGAGCTTCTCGACGCCGCCGGTCAGTCGGTCGACCACGCCGTCCTTCCACTCGACCATCTGCCCCATGTCGACGGCGGGGTCCGCGTGGACGCCCATGAACTCCGCGTTGCCGGCCTCGTGGGCGAGCCCGCTCCCCGTGATCAGCGCCTTCGAGGGGATACAGCCGCGGTTCAAGCAGGCGCCGCCGTAGGCGTCTCTCTCGACCAGGGTGGTGTCGAGCCCCTCTTGTGCGGCGCGGATGGCGGCGACGTAGCCGCCCGGTCCGCCGCCGATTACCAGTACCTCCGTTCCGGTTGCGATGTCTCCGACGACCATTAGTGAGTCAACAGTAGCAGCGGGTGTTCAAGGTGTTCCATTACGGTGTTCGCGAACTCGGCCGCCACCGCGCCGTCGACGACGCGGTGATCGATCGACAGCGACAGGGGGAGCGTCGGCGCCGGGACGACCTCGCCGTCGCGGACGACCGGCCGCTCTTCGAGAGCGCCGAGTCCGAGGATCGCCGTCTCGGGGTAGTTGATGATCGGCGTGGCGTACTCTCCGCCGATGGCGCCGAAGTTGGTGACGCTGAACGTACTCCCCTTCATCTCCGCGGGCTTGAGCTTGCGCTCGCGGGCGCGCGACGCGAGATCGCGCACCTCCGCGGCCAGCTCGAAGAGCCCCTTCTCGTCGACGTCGTCGACGACGGGCACCATCAGCCCGGCGTCGGTCGCGACCGCGATCCCGAGGTTGTACTCCTTTCGTAACACGATCTCCTCGTCGTCCTCGCGCAGCTCGCTGTTGAGGTACGGGTACTCCTTGAGCCCCGCGACGATCGCCTTCATCACGAACGGCATGTAGGTGAGTTTCACGTCCGCCGCCTCCGCCTTCGGCTTCAGCTCCTCGCGCGCTTCCACGAGCGCGTCGACTTCGACGGTGTCGTGGTGGCTGACGTGGGGAGCGGTGTACTTCGACCGCTCCATCTGCTTCCCGATGGTGCGGCGCACGCCGCGGTACGGGACGGTCTCGTCGCCCGACTCCGTGGCGCTCGCCTCGGACGTGCCGTCGCCGGCGGCGGCCGGCGCGTCGGTCGCCGCGGACGCCGCGTCGGCGTCGACCGGCTCGGGCGCCGACTCGGTCGACGCCGACTCCAGCGCGTCCGCGTACGCCTGCACGTCCTCGCCCGTGACGAACGCCTCGCCGTCGCGGGTCTCCTCGGTCGGCACGTCGTCGACGTCGACCCCGAGGTCGCGCGAGAGCTTCCGAGTCGCCGGCGTCGCGAGCGTCGTGTCGCGGCCGGCCGGCTCGGGAGCCCCGGCGGCGGGCGACGCGGATTCGGCCGACCCGTCCGCGCCGCGCTTGCGCACGGCGGACGTCCGGTCGCCGGAGCCGACGTCGGTCGGGGTCGGCGCGGGCCGCGGTTCGGGGGCGTCGTCGCCGGTGCCCGTGTCGCTCTCCGCGTGCGCCCGCACGTCGGCCTCGCTGACGCGACCGCCGGGACCGCTCCCGTCGACGGCCGCGACGTCGACGCCGAGCTCGCGAGCGAGCCGGCGGGCGGACGGCGGGGCGAACGTCCGGCCCGCGGGCGTGTCCGGTTCGGATTCGGGGCCCGTCTCGGCCGGTCCTGACTCGCCCGCGTCGGGGCGCTCCTCGGCCGCGCTCTCCTCGGCGGCCGGAGATTCCGAGTCGGCGGCGGCCGCGTCGTCCTCACCGCTCGCCTCCCCGGCGTCCTCCTCGTCGACCCGGAACGAGATGATCACGTCGCCGACGGGGACGACGTCCCCCTCCTCGACGAACAGCTCCTCGACGGTCCCGTCGTAGCGCGACGGGACCTCGACGAGCGCCTTGTCGGTCTCGACCTCCGCGACCGGCTGGTCCTCCTCGACGCGGTCGCCGGGCGCGACGAGCCACGAGACCAGCTCGCCCTCCGCGACGCCCTCGCCGACGTCGGGCAGCCTGAACTCCTCGACTGTCATGCGTCGACCTCCTCGACGGTCATGTGATGAGTCTCCGCGGGCGTCATCTTAAAACTCGACCGCCTCCAAGATGCCCTCCTCGATGCGCGCCGCGGTGGGGAGGTAGTAGTCCTCCAACGCGTACAGCGGGTACGGAACGTCGAAGCCGGTGACGCGCGTCACGGGCGCCTCCTGGTACAACAGCGCCTCCTCCTGGATGATCGCCGTGATCTCCCCGGCGAGCCCGCCCGTCTTGGGCGCCTCGTGGACGACGACCGCGCGGCCGGTCCGCTCGAAGGCGTCGACGATGGCCTCGCGGTCCAGCGGAGAGACGGTGCGGAGGTCGACGACCTCGCACTCGACCCCATCCTCGGCGAGGCTCTCGGCGGCCTCCAGCGTCGGGCGCGTCATGGCGCCGTACGTGAACACCGCCACGTCGTCGCCCTCGCGGCGGGTGGCCGCCTCACCGAGCGAGACCGTGTACGGCTCCTGGGGGACTTCCTCGCGGAACGCGCGGTAGATGAGCTTCGGTTCGAGGAAGATCACCGGGTCGGGGTCGCGGATCGACGCCGCGAGCAGCCCCTTCGCGTCGCGCGGCGTCGAGGGGATGACGACCTTCAGCCCCGCCTCGTGCGCGTAGAACGCCTCCTTCGACTCGGAGTGGTGCTCCGGCGCGCGGATCCCCCCGCCGTAGGGGGCGCGCAGCGTCATCGGGAGGGAGAACCGGCTCCGGCTCCGCGCGCGGAACCGAGCCATGTGAGAGACGATCTGGTCGAAGCCAGGGTACATGAAGCCGGAGAACTGGATCTCCGGGACCGGACGAAGCCCCATCGCGGCCATGCCGACCGCGCAGCCGACGATGCCCGACTCCGCGAGCGGGGTGTCGACGACGCGCTCGCCGCCGAACTCGTCGAACAGCCCCTCGGTCGCCCGGAAGACGCCGCCGTTCTTCCCGACGTCCTGGCCCAACACGAGGACGTCGTCGTCCTCGCGCATCTCGCTGTACAACCCGTCACGTACCGCCTGTACGACGGTGAGGTTCTGTGTGTCGCTCATTTACTCCTCCAGGAACGCCTCGTCGCCGTGCGCCTCGCGGAAGGCGGTGAACGCCTCGTACTGTCGCTCCAGTTCGGGCGGGACCTCCGCGTACGCGTGCTCGAACAGTTCGCTCGGGTCGGGTCGCGCCGCCGACTCGGCCGCGTCGATCGCGTCGGCGACGCGCTCCTCGACCGCGGTCTCGACCTCCGCGACGCGTTCGTCGTCGAGGACGCCCTCCGAGCGAAGGTACGTCTCCAGCCGCGGGATCGGGTCCTTCGCCTTCCACCGCTCGACCTCGTCGTCGTCGCGGTAGACGGTGGGGTCGTCGGCGGTCGTGTGCGCGCCGAACCGGTACTGGATCGCCTCGATCAGCGTCGGCCGCGGCCGGTCGGCCTCCGAGTCGCGCGCCTTCTCCACGGCGGCGCTCGTGACGCTGTACACCGCGAGGGGGTCCATCCCGTCGACCTGTACCCCGTCGATCCCGTACGCCTCGGCCTTCTGCGCCAGCGTCGCGCTCCGAGTCTGCCGCTCGCGGGGCACGGAGATCGCCCACTGGTTGTTGTTACAGAAGAAGACCGTGGGCGTGTCGAACACGCCGGCGAAGTTGACCCCCTCGTGGAAGTCGCCCTCGCTGGTCGCGCCGTCACCGAAGTAACAGAGGAACGCCTCGTCGGTCTCGCGGAGCTTCGCGGCCCACGACGCGCCCGTGGCGTGGGGGACCTGCGAGGCGATGGGAACGGCGACCGGGAAGACGTTGACGTCCTCGGGCGACTTGTTGCCGGCCTCGTGGCCCATCCAGTAGAGGAGGGTCTGTTTCAGCGGGAGCCCGCGGACCAGGGCCGCCCCGTGCTCGCGGTAGGAAGGGACCATCCAGTCGTCCTCCGCGAGCGCCATCGCGGAGCCGATCTGGGCGCCCTCCTGTCCCGACAGCGGCGGGTACGTCCCCATCCGCCCCTGTCGCTGGAGGCTCACCGCCCGGGCGTCGAAGTGTCGCGCGAGCCGCATGTGCCGGTACATGTCGACGAGCTCCTCGTCGTCGATGTCGGGGACGTCGCCGACGACCTCGCCGTCCTCGTCGAGCACGCGCACCGGATCGTCGTACGCTCTGTCGAACACGGTCACGGTCGAACCCACCTGTTCATGTGCGAACCGTTCGCCGCCCGCGTAATATCGTTTTCGTAAATAGTTTATTATAATAAGAAATCGCCGGGGGTGCTGAGAAACTGTCCATCAGATTCCCGGAGAATCGGACGTTTTTGAACAACTCGCGTCGAGTCCGGCAATATTTTCGGCGACTCGGCGGTTTCCCCGAACAGTAACGGACAAACAGGAAGGTTTGCCGAGGGAGCCACCCCGTCGGAGGAGAGGGAGCCGGGACTCACGCGGTCGACCGAGAGCGGGAAAGCCGGAACGGCCGACCGGATCGCGGACGCGGTCGTCAGGGCGTTCCGGCGCCGGTCACCCGAGCCGGAAGGAGGGTTCGTCGCGCTCGCCGCGGTCGGCATGCTCGCCGCGGTCGCCGCGGTCGTCGAGGTCCTCCAAGTAGATCACGTCCTCCTCGTCGCCGTCCAGCTGTTCGCGGAGGTGGGTGACGTACCGTTTGTACTCGTCGAGCTGCTCGCGGAGGTGGTCGGCCTCTAACTCCAGCCGCTCGTGCTCGCGGACGAAGCTCTTAGGGACCTCGACGCGCGGCGGGAACGACTCGCCGGTCTCGCCCATGCTCTCGAGCTCCGCCTCCGGAACGGCGCGGACCTGTCCGTCGTGGGCAACGAGCGTGTCCACGTAGTCTCGGAACACCGCCGACAGCGAGATGTCCCGCTCCTCGGCGATGTCGCGGAGCGCCTCGAACGCGTCCTCGCTGACGCGGAACGAGATCGTCTTGTTCTTGTTGCCCATTACCGGAATATCCCTCTCGCGATCCACTTAAGCGTTTGTCAGACGGTGGCAAGAAAAGTGGAATGTCGGGTGTTGCGGGCGTGAAACGCCCGATCTCTGCACGGATCGGGTCGACTTCGGCGCCGATCAGGGGTCCGGCGTCCCGGCCGGGTCCGTCGCGTCGGCGTTGTCGGGGACGTCTCCGTCCCCGAGGCCCTCGTCCGCGGCGTCGCCGGCGAGCTCGTCGCCGGCACCGTCGTCGAGGTCCTCCAGCGCCGACAGCGCGGCGGCCTTGTACGTCTGGGGGTCCAGATCGTACTCCTCGCGGGCCATCCGGGCGTACTCGTTGCCCTCGTCGTCGAACGCGGCGACGCGCTCGACGGTGCGGCGGGCCGTCTCCGCGACCCAGCGGTCACGGGTGGCGGCGTCGACCTCGGTGATCGACTCGGGGCGGACGGAGACCCGGACGGTGCCGTCGTCGGTCTCGTACGTCCGGGGTTTCCCCACGACTGCGACGTAGGCGGGCGGCTCCAGGTCGCGGAGCTTGGAGGCGGCCTCGGGCTGGTACTGGCCGGCGTACACGAAGAACGTGCCCGTCGGGTCGACGATGCGGCCGCGCCAGTACTCGGCGTCCTCGCCGACGTCCTCCTTCTCGGTGAGGGTGCCGACGAAGAACACGCGGTTCGAGGATTCGCCCGTCGGCAGCAACGCGTAGACGGGGGCCCGCTCGTCGTCGGACTCGGTGAACGTGTAACCGGCGTCGTTGAACTCGCTCGCGAACACGCGCCGGGCGACCTCTCTGGTGGGTGTTGACTGGCTCATGTCAGATCGACCTCGCTTCGATCAGCGCGCTCTCGACGTCGACTGTTCCGGGGTCTTCCAGCTCGTCGACCAGGACGTACCGGCCGAAGGTGGGGCCGGTGACGCGGTAGTACCGCCCGAGCACGTCGTCGGCCATCTCCTCGGCGACGACGGTGGTGTCGAGCGCGTCCATCGCCATCTCTTTGGCCTCTTCGAGGCCCATGCCGGTGAGCTCCTCGGTGGCCTCGCGGTCGAAGATGACCTCGGTGACGGTCTCGCCGTCGTCGAGGACGCCCTTGATCCGGAGGTCGAACTCGCCCTCGACCTGGCCGTGCTCGGAGCACCGGCCGTTCTGGAGGACGCGCGTGCAGTCGTCCTCGGGACAGCGCTTGATGAGTCCGGAGCCGGACTGGATGTCGACCAGCGCGCCCTCGACGGTGTCGGCGTTGTCACCGACCTCGATCTCCTCGTCGATCTCGGTGATTCCGGTGGTCCGGTTGAGCTTCACCGAGTAGTTGCCCTCGTACTCGTCGGTGACGACGTTCGAGAGCTCGTACGCCTGTCCCTCCTCCAGCTTCGGGAGGTCGGACGTCTCGAAGGCGACGAACTTGATCGTGCCGGACTCGTCGCCGACGAGCCCGACCTGCGAGATCGAGTCGCTACGGGGCTCCCAGAGGTCGACCAGCTTCACGCGCAGGTCGACCCACTGTTCGTCTTCGTCGATCTCGTTGACGAGGACGGACTCGCTGCCGCCGCGGCCGAGCTCGTCGCGCTCCATCCCGGCGTCTTCGAGGTAGCTGTTGGTGACGCTCCGGCGCGCCTCGTCGACGGGCACGCGGTACTCGTTGACGAGGTTCTCCAGCCGCTCCTCGACCTCGTCGGCGTCCACGTTCAGGTGGTCCGAGAACTGTTCCGCTATCGCTTCCGCTTCCTGTCGCAGTTCGCTCATGGGGTGTCTCCGCCTCCGGTCGTGTTTCAATGGGAGGCGTACGACGGTTGGTTCCTCACGGTATTAAAAATCCCGCAACCGCGGTGAAAGTGGTCGTCTTCGACGCGTTGACGGACCTCTTCCGGCGGTTTCGAGGCGTGACGGCCGGCCGCGTCAGACGCTCGTCAGCCGCGCGGGGGCTTCGTTTCGAGTGGAACGGTACCACGGGGTCGATCGGCACAGTCGACGGGGGAGACTCGGGATCGGGTCGTCATCGTCTGCGGTACGAACGCCGGGAGCCGCGACGCGCTCGGCGACGGAGCCGCATCCGGCGCGCCCGCCAACGGACCTATATTCCACGCGCCGGTATGACCGCCATGGACGACCGACTCGAACGCGTCATCCGCCGAAAGCTCCGCGAGGCGGGCAAGCAGTTCGAGGAGGCGAAACGGGCGTACGCCGAGGGGAAGGGCGATCCCGACGGCGACGCCGCGGGGGCGGAGCGGTACGATCTCCCCACCGACGGTGACGGGCGCGCCCGGATCGTCTGCCGGCGGCACGCCGAGCGGCGCGCGGTCTCCGTCGACGCCGAGGGGCGCCCCTCGTGTTTCGACCCCGGTCACCCCGACTGCGAGGGCTGCGCGGAGGACGTTCGCGACGGATTCGTCGAGACCTGGTGATTCCGGATGCGGAAGACGCCCTCGCAGAGCGGAGGTACATCCAGATCACCCGAAGGTGTTTTTATATGGGTTCCCTCTGAGCGGGCATGAAGCGGACGACGGTCGTCGTCGGTCTCCTCGTCGTCGTCGCGGTCGGGCTCGCGCTGTCCGGCGTCTTCGCCGGGCCGCCGGCGGAGGAACCGTCGGCGGCGGTCCCCGAGGAGTCGCTCATCGCGGTCGAGGGCGACTACCGGCTGTGGCCGTACACGAGCCGAAGCACGTCCGTTCGGGGGCGGACGCTCGCGATCAACGTCGTGTTCCACGCCGACGCGGAGACGACCCGCGCGGCGATCGAAGGCGGGGCGGAGACCGATTGGCAAGAGACCAACGAGACGGAGGCGGAGACGACCGCGGACGCGGAGCAGGTGCGGGCGTTCGTCGAGCGCGACTGGTCCGACGCTCGCAGCTCGACGCGGTACGGCTACGTCGAGGGACCCAGCGGCGGGGTCTGGCTGACGGAGACGTTCGAGGTCCACGACGGGACGTACCTCGGCGTGCGCGACCACGTTCGGGCGTACGAGTCCCCCGACGGGGAGTACACCGCGATACAGGCCCACGAGGAGTACTACGACTGGTTCCGGCTGCGACACACGGTGCCCGGGATCGACGACGCGGCGGTCCGGCTGGAAGACGAGTTCATTCACGGCGAGGTCGACGCCGAGGTCCGCCGCGAGTACCGCGGCGTCGAGGGCGGGTGGAGCGACGGGTGGATCTCGGTGATCGAGCTGGCGTCGCTCGCGACCGTCGCGGGCGCGCTGCTCCGACGTCGGACGCGGGCGGCCGCCGTCGACCTCGCGCGCCGCGTCCGACGGGAGGCGACGAGACACGCCGACGCCGCGGTGCTCGGGGCCGCGCTCGGCGCCGTCGTCGTGGGGGTGCGGGTCGCCGGAGTGAGCTTGGAGGTCGCGTATCCGACCCTCCCGCCGAAGGCGATCGCCGGGCCGCTGTACCTCGCCCTCGTCGCAGGGCTCCCGGGGCTCGTCGTCGCGCGGGCGCAGGACTGCGACCCGACGGCGGCCGGACTCGCCGTCACCCTCGGGCTCGGCGCGGGGTTCGTCCTCGACTTCGCCGCGCTCGGCGTCGCGGTCCCGCCCGACCTCCTCGTCCACCGGATCGCGCTGCTCGCGGCGATCGGGGTGGTCGCCGTCGGCCGCGCGGCGGGCGACCGCCCCGTCCTCGTCGCGGGACTCCTCGCGTGGACGGTCGGGCTGGTGCTCCCGCTCGCCGACGTGATCTGAGTCGGAAGCCCGACCGCAGTCGGCGGATTCTCCGGCGAGATCCCGACCGCAGTCGACGGGTTCGGCGGCGAGATCACGACCGCCTCGGCGGATCGTCCGCCGGAACGCGGTCGACGCTGGAGGAGCGATCGGCGGAGATCTGGCAGCGAGACCGCAGAAGAGATATACCCTGCAGCCGAAATTGGAGAGAACGAATGAACGGAAACGTCAGCCGGCGGAAGGCGCTTGCGGGGATCGCCCTCGGCGCACTGAGTGCCGGCTGTCTCGGCCGGACCCGAAACCTCGCGGGGCGCGGCCGGACGGCGCAGCTCACGCTGCAGATCGACACGGCGCCGGCCGACAAGGACCCGAACGCGATCCGGATCGCGCGACACCTCGCCGAGAATCTAAACACGGTGGGGATCGACGCCCGTATTAACACCCTGAGCCGGACCGACCTCTGGCGGAAGGTGCTGATAAACCAGAACTTCGACATCTACGTCGGGCAGTTCCTGGAGTCGGAACCGTTCGACCCGGACGCGATGTACGGGTTCACCCACTCGCAGTTCGTCGCGGAGTCCGGCCGCCAGAACCCGTTCGGGCTCACCGACGTCAACGGCGTGGACGAGCTGCTCGAGGAGCAGCGGCGCGTCGAGGGAGAAACCCGGGCCGACGCCGTGGCCGACCTGCAGCGCGCGCTGTGTGAGCTCCAGCCGTTCACCGTCGTCGCGTTCCCCGATCCGCTCACGGCGGTCCGCGAGGAGCGGTTCGAAGGCTGGACGAGCGAGCGGCCGCTGTCGGCGGGAGCCCTGCTCGGCTTAGAACACGCCGACACGGCCGGCGACGACACGGTCGAAAACGAGACGGCCGGCGACGACGCGGAGGACGCGGAGGCCACGCTCCGACTCGTGACGACCGACACGCACATGACGGAGAACTGGAACCCGATCGCGGCGGAGTACCGACGAGGGGGGACGTTCACGTCCCTCCTGTACGACCAGCTCGTGCTGGTCGACCGAGACGAGGTCGTCCCGTGGCTCTGTTCGCGCTGGGAGCGCACGGGCGACGAGCGCTTACGGATCAGCCTCCGAGACGCGCACTGGCACGACGGCGAGCCGGTGACCGCCGAGGACGTCGCGTTCACGTACCGGTTCTTCAGAGACACGTCGAGGGGAGACCAGGAGACGGCGGTGCCGACGCCGCGGTTCCGGGGGCGCAGCTCGGTGGTCAGGTCCGCGACGGTCGTCGACGACGAGACGGTGGAGCTCACCATCGACGACGTCAACGACGCGGTTTCGATCCGGGCGCTACAGGTACCGATCCTGCCGGAACACGTCTGGGCGGAGCGAACCGACGTGGCGACGATAGCCGGCTTCGAGTTCGACGTGGAGACGACCGAGGCGCTCGTGGCGAACAACGAGGATCCGGTCGGCAGCGGACCGATTCGGTTCGTCGAGGCGTCGGCCGAGGAGTCGGTCGTCTTCGATCGGAACCCCGACCACTTCCTCGTCCGGTCGACGGAAGAGAGCGAGACGACGGACGAGGACGGTCCGAGAGCGGGGATTCCGGACCGGTTCCACGGGAAGCCGGCGTTCGACCGGCTGGAGCTCACGGTGTTGTCGTCGGACATCGCCGCGGTGCAGGCGGTCGGGGACGGGCTCGCGGACGCGACCGTCTCGAACCTCGGGCCGGACGCGGTCCCGCGGATCGGACGGGAGGCCGACGCGCGACTGGTGACCGGTCGCTCGGGCGGCTTCTACCACGTCGGATACAACGTCCGGCAGTCGCCGCTGTCGAACCCGCGGTTCCGGGGTGTGCTCGCGTCGCTGGTCGACAAGGACACCCTCGTCAACGACGCGTTCGACGGATACGCGAAACCGGCGGCGTCGCCGCTCGGTGCGTCCCCGGAGTGGGTGCCTTCCGACCTCGCGTGGGAGGGCGACGGTCCGGATCCGGTCTACCCGTTCGTCGGGGACGGCGGGTCACTCGACGTCTCGGAGGCCAAGGATCGGCTCCGCGAGGCGGGGTACCGGTTCGACGAGGAGGGACAGCTCCTCTCGGGGGACCGATGACCTGGCTTGTGTCGGTTCTCGGCGCCGTGGCGTTGTGGGTCGGCGGGGGGCTGCTCGTCGCCGGGGCGGTGATCATCGGTCCGAGCCGACTTCTCGGCCTGCGCGGCAACCTCGTGTCGCGCCTGTCGGATTCGAAACGGGAACTCGTCGCGCTCGGGGTGGTACTGGTCGCGAGCGCGGTCGGGCGGAGCTCGCTGCAGACGGTCTCAGAGCTGTTCGGACTGAAGCTGACCGGGCTCATCTGGGCGCTGGAGGGGAACTTCGTCGAGTCGCTCCAACAGACGTACGCCTCGCCCGAGTTGACGATGTACTTCTCGTGGGTGTACGTGTACGGCTACGCGTTCCTGCTGGCGTTCCCGTTCGTCGCGTACCTCGCGCTGCCGCGAACGGAGACGCTGAAGCGGCTTCTCGTCGCCTACGCGCTCAACTACGCGATCGGACTCGTCATATACACGGTCGTGTTCGCGCACGGACCGCGAAATCTCGACGTCGGGACGTCCCTGCTTTTCACTCACAACCCCAATTTCACTGCGTTGACGAGCCAGGTCAACGAGGCCACCAACGTCTTCCCGTCGCTCCACACGTCGCTGTCCGTGACCGTCGCGTCCTTCGCCGTCCTGACGCGCCGGGAGTACCCGCTGTGGACGCCGATCGCGCTGTGGATCTCGACGTCGGTGGTGATCGCGACGATGTACCTCGGGATCCACTGGCTCACCGACGTGATCGGCGGTATCGCGCTGGCGCTCGGCTGCGTCTACCTCTCGTATCGGTACGTCGACGCGGACGACGCCGACGCGGATACCATCGGCGCGGACGACGTCGATGCGGATACCATCGGCGCGGACGACGCCGACGCGGACAGGGCGGACTCCGAGCGACGCGCGGCGCCCGTCGTCTCGGACGACGAGTGAGCGGGGACCGAGAGCGGTCCCGGACCGAACGAGGTCGGCGGCGGTGATCGATCCGCGGCTCAGACGCCCTCGACGAACCGTTCGAGCTGCTCCGGCGGCACCGCACCGCGGGCGGCGTGACCGTCGAACGCGAACGTGGGCACCCCGGTGACCCCGCGCTGCCGCGCCGCTTCGAACAGGTCCGTCACGCGCTCGCGGAGGTCCGCGTCGTTGAGCGCGGCGTCGACGACGTCGGCGTCGAGCCCCTCGACGTCGCTCGCGAGGTCGACGAGGACTTCGCGGTCGCCGATGTCGCGGCCGTCCCGCCACAGCGCCGCGAACACCGCGTCGTCGAAGGCGGGCCACGACTCGGGGGCGGTCTCTTTCACGTGGAGGGAGACGATCTGGGCGGGCAGCGAGTCGACGTCGGTCGCGATCGCCTGGGCCATCTCGACGTCGTACTGCTCTTGGAGCCGACGGACGTTTTCGCGAGCCTGCGCGTAGTACTCGTCGCCTTTCCCGTCGTCGACGTCGTGGTCGATGCTGCCGTCGGGGTTCCGCTTTCCGGCCCGGAGGTCGAACGGGTGCCAGTCGACCGCGAGCGGCTCCTCGCGCGTCTCCTGATACTCGGCGAGCGACTGTCGCCCGAGGTAGCAGAACGGGCAGACGTAATCGGAGTAGACGGTGATCGAATCGGTCTCGTCGCCTCGGTCGGCGCCGATCGCGTCGTTTCGGCCGACACCGGTCGCGTCGTCGTCCCGATCGGCGTCGGTCGCGTCGTCGGAGTGAGCGTTCGTCATACCCTCGGTTCGGCGGCGAGCGGCAAAGGACGTTCGACGGCCGCGATCGCCACGGCTTTGTATAACCGAGTGGTACTACTAATGCATGACATGGGGTCGCGAGCCCGTCTCCCCGCCGGTCGCGCTGACGATCGCCGGCAGCGACGCCGGTGGCGGGGCGGGGATCCAGGCGGATCTGAAGGCGATGACCGCTCACGGCGTCTTCGGCACCGCGGTCGTGACGGCGACGACGGCACAGAACACCCGCGGCGTCGCGGACGTCCACGCGGTTCCGGCGGGGCACGTGGCGAGCCAGTACGACGCCGTGATCGAGGACTTCGACGTCGTCGCCGTCAAGACGGGGATGCTGGCCACGGCGTCGATCGTCGAGACCGCGGCCGGGCTGCTCGCCCGCGGCTCGGCCCCGGTCGTCGTCGATCCGGTGATGGTCGCCGCGACGGGCGACCGGCTGCTCTCGCCCGCCGCCGAGGACGCCTACCAGGGGCTGATCGAGCGGGCGACGCTCGTCACCCCCAACGCCGACGAGGCGGCGGTACTGGTCGGTGACCCGGTCGAGACGCTCGCGGACGCCGAGGCTGCCGGACGGGAGCTCGTCGCCCGCGGCGCCGGCGCGGCCCTCGTGAAGGGCGGTCACCTCGACGGCGAGACCGTCGTCGACACGCTCGTGATCGGCGACAGCGGCGAGGGGAGTGGCGACGGCGACGAGCCGACCGTCGTCCGCTTCGAGAACCCCCGCGTGGCGACCGACGCGACGCACGGGTCCGGCTGCGCGCTGTCGAGCGCGATCGCGGCGCGGCTGGCGCGCGGAGAGCCCCTCCGCGAGGCCGTCGCCGGCGCGGTAGACGACATGGGGGCCGCGATCCGTCGCGGCTACGACGTCGGCGAGGGGCCGGGCGCGGTGAACCCGACGGCGTTCGACGGCGGGGTCTGAGTGGCGCGCCCGGCCCGCAACCGGTGAGTGACGCGCAGGGCCCGCAACCGGTGAGCCGTCGCAGTCGGGCGGTGGCCGCCGGTCAGATGAACGCGAGGGGGATCATCAGCACGACGCCGAGCGCGATCCCGACCGCGAGCACGGGCTTCCCGCCGTGGGGGAGCGCCGCGCCTGTCTCGAGCGCCTCCGGGATGAATTCGGTGGCGACGAGGTAGATCATCGCGCCGGCGGCGAACCCGAAGCCGTAGGGGAGGAACTCCCGGGCGTACCGGACGAACGCGAAGGCGAGGACCGCGCCGATCGGCTGCGGGAGACTGGAGAACACCGACCACCAGACCATCTTCCACTTGGAGACGCCCATCGCCCGCAGCGGGATCGAGATGGCGGTCCCCTCGGGGACGTTGTGGATCGATATCGCGACCGTCATGAACACCGCGAGCACCGGGACGGTGAACCCGAACAGCTCGGTCCCGCCCGCCAGCCCGAGGTCCGCGAACGAGACGCCGACGGCGACGCCCTCGGGGAAGCTGTGGACGGTCAGCACGCCGAGTATCAACACGAGCTTCTTGAAGTTCGCCTCTTCGTACTCCCGCGGATCGATGTCGGCGTCCAGCAGCACGTCGTGCGCGACGACGACCAGGACGACGCCCGCGGCCAGACCGATCCCGATCTCGATCGGCGTCCCCTCGGCGAGCCCCTCCTGAACGAGGCCGAACAGCGACGCGGAGACCATGATTCCGGACGCGAACCCCCACAGCACCACGTTCCCCCGATCGCTGATCGAATCGAGGACGAAGAACGGCAGCGCGCCGATCCCGGTCGCGAGCGCCGTGATGAAGCCGGCGACGAAGACGAACACGAACGCGTCGACGGAGACCATACATTCGAGGGTTCGGCGAGTACCTACTTAATAGTCGTGAATGAATCCCACAACACTGCGGACGACACCGACGAGCAGCGCGGCGAGGAACAGCGTCAGCATCAACAGGAGCGCGGCGAGCTTCAGGCCGAATCCCCGACGGCGTCGGCCGGTGATCGCCCCGCGGCCGGCGATCGCCCCGCGACCGGCGTGACGGCCACGGCCATGCGGTCGAACGGGAGCGGCCACGGTCACGGCGTCCCGGTGTCCCCGGGCTGCCCGCCTCCGGATTCGTGCGAGTCGTCACCCGTGCCGCCGTCGCCGTCCGCGGCGGTCGGGTCAGATTCGTCGCTCTCATCGTCGGCGGGATCCGTCGTCGATTCCGACGCGTCGTCGTCCGACTCCGGCGCAGTGGTGTTCTCACCGACGCCGGAGACGTCGTCATCCGAGCCGCCGTCCCCGACCGACTCGTTCCCGGTCGGGTCGTCTTCGACCGACTCGTTCCCGGTCGACTCGTTCCCGGTCGACTCGTTCCCGGCCGACCCGTTCCCAACTGGCGCGGTGCCCGCGGTCGCGTTCCCCACAGCTGCGCCGGCTACGGCGTCGCTCCCGACCGACGCGTTACCCGGGCTATCGCTCGTCGCGGCGATCGCCGAACCGCCGGATTGACCGAATGCACCGGCGGAGGCGGACTCCGTCGAGTCGAACTCCGTTTCGAACGTCCCGTTCACGGTGGCGGTGGCGCTGAACAGTGCGAGCGAGTAGCCGCCGAAGGCGATACTCCACACCAGCAGCGCGGCGACGACGACCGCGACCGCGGAGCGGTTCGCGGGCATCAGTCCACCTCCCCTGCGCCGTCGGCGATAGCGACCGGATCGTCGGCGGCGACGGAGCTATCACCGCGGTCGTCGCCGTCCCCGTCGTCAGCGACGGGTGACGGATCGGACCGGTCGAGCGCGCCGGTGTCGGCGACCCACAGCGCGACCGCGCCGAGGAGCAGCGCGACGGCCGCGATCGCCGCGGAGATCGCGAGCGCGGTCCGGAGCTGGAACGCGACGTAGACGCTGTACGGCGCGACCGCCGCGAGCACGGCGCCGGCGCCGACCACGGCGTCGACGGAGACCCCGACGGGTTCCGAGCCGGTCGCGGGCGTCACGGAGGCCGCGTCGGAGTCGGTCGCGGGCGTCACGGAGGCCGCGCCGGCGTCGGTTGCGACCGCGACGCCCGAGTCGGCCTCGGTCGGACCGCGACCGCGGCCCCGGGCGACCGTCCAGAGCTCGGAGGCCACCAGCAGTCCGAAGGGGACGACGACGAGCAGCGCGAACCCGACCGGCGAGTCGGCGAACTGGATCGCGTACCCGAGGTACGGGATCGTGACCGCGACGACGCCGAGGACGTTCGCCCCCGGAACGAGGGCCGCGTCGGGCGCCCCGTTGGCGTCGCCCCGCGTCTCGAAGGCCACCCCGCCGCCGGTCGTCGTCACGCCGACGACGCGGTGGGTGACCGGGACCTCGCTATCGCCCCGGACGAACGTGATCACGTCGCCTTCGGCGATCGCGGCGGGGTCGCGCTCGTCGACGATCACCACGTCGCCCGGGGCGATCGCGGGCGTCATGCTCGCGGTGAGCACGACGAAGCTGTATTCGGCCCCGACGACCGCGGGCACCGCGTACACCACGAAAGGCGCGACGACGGCGACCAGTAAGACGATCCCGAGTACGTTTGCGAGTGATTTGATTGATATCGATGTGTTCATGATTGCGCCTCACTGTCCGACTCGTCTGAGTTCTTCCCCCTTCGCCTCTCGTCGTCGTCCGTCTTATCAGAGCCATTTTCGTCGGGGGACTTCCCCTCCTTCTCGGAGCCTTCCGGAGCCGTCTCGTCGTTCGGCGTACCCTGAGGGCCAGCCGCGGTACCCGACTCAGACCCGGTACCGCCGTTACAGACGCGTCCCTCGAACGGGTTCGACCGGTCCGCGTCGGTCTCGGAGACGTGACGACACTGCTCGGCGTACAGCTCAAACGCGAACGTCGTCCGTGACCCGTCGAGAGAGGCGTCGACGTCTGCCGGGAGCCGCCAGTGGAGCGTCAACGGGGCAGGCACGTCCGGGGAGAGACAGCCGTCGTCGAGCCGGAGTCCGTCGAAGAGGGACCGCCGGAAGACGGCGAACGACTGCCAGCCGCCAGAGACGGACTCCTCGGCGAACGTCAGTCGCACGTCGAGCGCCTCGGCGAGTCGGTCGTCGTGGTCGGGGCAGTCGGTCGCGAGCCAGACGCGAGCGGGGTTGGTTCGGACGCGAAGGTCGACCGTACTCTCGCCCGACGCCCCGCGATCGATCCCGCTAACGTCGAACGTCACCGGTCCGTCGACCGAGTCGTCGGTCAGTTGCAGCTCGAGCGACCCGGTGTCGACGTCGTTGCTGGCGAACGTCTCGCGGTCCGAGAAGTACGCGACCGTCCCGGCCCCGCCGGCCATGCCGACCGCGCCGACGCCGCCGAGGCTCGCGAGGAGGCGGCGGCGGCTCATGCCGGACGGAGAGCCGGGAATCGGCCCGTCGTCCGCGGTCATCCGGACACCCCCGCGGCGTCCGCGGCGAAGGGGTTGCCGGTGCGGTCGCACGACACCGCGTGGAACGTCACGTCGAAGTCGAGAGCGCCCCCCTGTCCGGCGTTGCCGCCGTCGGCGGGGAACCGCCAGACGAGGGTGAGACAGCGGCGCTCGCCGGGGGCGAGACAGCCGTTGTCGAACAGCCCGGGGTCGAGCTCGACGCCCGCGGCGAGGTCGCCGTCGGCCGCGAGCCCGGCCATCGTGCCGGCGTAGATCGGTTCGCCGAAGTCGACGAACTCGTCGTCCGCCCCGGCGCAGCGCCCGATGCCGAGGACGCCGGTGTCGTAGCGGACGTCGACCTCGATCCGCTCGGCGAGCGCGCGGCTCGCGGCCGCGCGGCCGTCGTCGCCGTCGACGGCGATCCGCATCCAGACGCGGGCCCCTTCCGGGACCGCCTCGCCGGGGTCGTCCAGACGGAGCCCGACGCTCGCGCTGCCGGTGTCACCCGGGAGGACGTTGCGCAGGTCGATCAGGCGGATCCCGTCGGCCCCGTCGACCGAGTCTGTCGGGCTCGCCGCGACGCGCTCGTCGTTGTACGTGCTCCGCCACCCGACGAGGAGCCGCGACGGCGCGTCCGACTCCGCGTACGTGTAGTTCGTGTACTCGTCCGGGCTGGCCGTCGATCGGCCGCGGCCCATACCTATGGTCGCGAAGCCGACGGCTCCGGCGCCCGCGAGTGCCTTCCGCCGCGTTAGGTGTGGTTCGTCTCTCTTCATTCGTGTTCCCGCTGTCGGCTTCGAACGGCCGCTCGTCTACGCACTCTCGACGCCCCCTCCCGACCTATGTATGGGCGTCCTACCCGTCGCTCCGCTCGCGTCCCGTGGCCGGTAGCGGTGTCCTGCCGAACGGTAGGGCGCGACTGCCAAGGTGGGGCGGTTCGGAGTCAGGACGTCGCCGTCACTCCGCCGCGTCCTCCGCGAAGGGATTCTCCGGGTCCGGGTTGTGGCGGCACTGCTCGGTGTAGAACGACAGGTCGAACGACACCGAGTCGCCCTGCACCTCGTTGCCGACGTCGGTCGGCAGGCACCACTCGAAGCCGATGAACGACGTGTCCGACGGCCGGAAGCACGCCCCGCCGTTCTCGACGGGCGGCAGTTCGCCGTCGTGGTCGGCGCCGACATCGCAGACGTAGAACCGGAAGTTGCTGATGCCGTACGGCGATCCGCCGGGCGCGAGCGTCGTCGCGACGGAGCCGCTGGTCTCGCACTCGTACAGCGTCGGGAGCCCTTCGCCGGGAGCGATACCGTCGGGACCGCCCTTCAGCGTCACCTGACAGATCGGAGCGGTGCTGGACCACGCGAAGCCGGTCGGCTCGTCGTCTTTGTACGTCACGTCTGTGAGCGTGATGACGACCTCGGTACCGTCGGCGAGCGCGTACTCGAAGGTGTCACCGGCGGCGAGACCGTCGATGACCGCGCCGTCGTCCTCCTTGGGGAGCGGGGTGCACGCGGCGCCCTCGTCGACCGGGGCGTCGCCGTCCGGAGCGTCGCCGTCCGGAATCACCGTCTCCGGCGGTTCGACCGGCGTCGGATCGGACGTTAACAGCGTACCGTCCCGGAGCGCGTCGAGCACCTCGCGGAGCGTGCCGGAAACGATCTGCGGTTCGCCTTCGTCGAAGACGTTGTCGCCGTCGTCGTACCACGCGCGGGCGACGATCTCGTCGGCGAGCTGCGGAACTCCTTCCTCGCCGTCCGGGTGGTCACCGCTCGTCTCCGACTGCAACAGCCCCCGGAGCCAGATGTACCCGGGGTTGTCACAGAGCGTGATACCGAAGGTGACCTCGCCGCAATCGCCCGGCTTCACGTCGTCGAGCTCGATGAGCGCGTTCTCGTTCGGAGCGAAGGAGGGGTCGTCGAAGGCGGCGATCTCGTCGCAGGCGAACTCGAGGTTCGTCCCAGCCTTCGCGGCCTCCTCGGGATCAGTAGAGCCGTCGAGATCGACGTACTGGTCGACGTCGCCGTCGCGATCGAACGACTGGAGTCCGTCGCCGTCGTGATCCGGGTACGCGTTGACGAACGGCCGCTCCGCAGTCCCGTAATCCTGTGACCGCGACGACTGCGGACCGCCGTAGTAGAGCTGCTGCCAAGTGACGCTCAGATCGAGCTCGCCCGCGGTGATCGTGTTGTCCTCGAACGACTCCGCGTCGCTGAAGTACGCCGTGGTTCCGAGGCCCGCGCCCGCGGAGGCGACCCCGACGGCCCCGAGGCCGGCGAGCATCTTGCGTCGCGAGAGTCGGATCGTGGATGATGTGTTGTCTGTCATGAGTGGTCCCCGATGGGGAAGTCCCACCGGCGGAGTCGAACCGCCGTGTCACGGACCGATTCCGTGCCGAACGCGCTCAGCGAGCGCGATGTCCCGGTGTGGGTGTGTCACCAGCGATCATCGTCACGTTACGAACGAGAGACGACCGAGACTGGATTAGTCGTCGAGGTCGTTGTGCCGGCACTGCTCGGCGTAGAAGCCGAGATCGAACGAGACGCTCTCGCCCTGCGCATCGTTCACGTTCGCTTGGTCAGTCGGGAACCACCACTCGAACGCGACGCACGAGGAGTCGACGATCGGATCGAAGCACTCGTCGCCGTCTTCGTTCTCGAGCTGCTCTCCCTGGAACGAGGAGTCGTCGAGCGCGCCGAGAACGTCGTTGAGAGTTCCCTGGATGAACGAGTCTCCGTCGAAGTTCGCGATGTCGTCGAAGCTGTCGTTCTCGTTCACACAGCCGGGCACTAATCGTGCACGCGCTTGGACGAACTCACCGAGGCCGCCATCGAGGGCGCTGATTTCGGTCGCGCCCATCCAGACGTACGCGGGGTTGTCGCAGACGTGAAGCGAGAAGGTGACCTCGCCGCTGTCACCGGGCTTGACGTCATCGAGCTCGATGAGGCTGGACCGGTCCCGTCCATACGAGTCCGCTGCCGTGCTCATGTCGAGGCCGCACTCGCTGTGGATGACGATGTCGGAGAGGTCGTCGTCTGCCATCGGCCCACCGAGATCGTTTTCGAGCACGATCTCCTCTCCGGCGGTGGTGCCGCCACTCAAGACGAGCAATCGGGTAAGACCGGTCGAAATGTCGGGCGAGAAGTTCTCTCCGCCACCGGCGAGCGCCGCCGCACCATTCAATTCGGGGTTAATACGAACGGCGAACTGTTCGGTGAGGGAACCGAGGACACCGCCGTCGGTTCGGCCATCGCCCCAGATCCAGCTCGCCGTCGCTTCAGTCGACGTGAGCGAGTACTCGTCGTCACTGTCATTCCCCGGATCGTCCTCGATTTTCCACTTGATATCGTCCCAGTCGGCGTCGGTAAGATCGCCCTCGATGGTGAACGTCGCGTAGCCGCCGCCGTTCTCGTTGCCGAACTTATCCATCACAAAGAACAGGTGGGGCTCACCGAGATTGCCGTCACCGCGGTCCTGACGGTAAACGAATAGCGTCGCGCCGTTTTCACGCTGAATGTCTTCGAAGCGTGAGGAGACATCCGGTCGACTGTCGTTGTAGAAGTCTTCCGGCGCGGGCTCGTCGATTATCGGTGCGATACAGTACGACTCGCTTTCGTACGTGACGTAGTACTCGCCCTCGTTGCAGCCACAGCACGCCGGGACGTCGGCGGCGCTGAACACCGCGTTCTCGCCGGCGTAGACCACCCCGCCGAGGTCCTGTTCGCCGTCGCCAGAGTCGTCCGGGAAGGCGTTGACGTACGGGTAGTTCGCTTCGCCGTTCTTTTGAGCGTAGTCCTGCGGGCGAACGTCCGGCGACGCGCCCCAGTAGCGCTGCTGCCAGTCGACCTTGAGCGCAAGCGTGCCCGCCGTGATCGTGTTGCCTTCGAAGGCCTCAGTGTCGCTGAAGTAGGCGGTCGTGCCGAGGCCCGCGCCCGCAGACGCGACGCCGACGGCACCGAGACCGGCAAGCATCTTACGTCGCGATATTCCGAGCGTGTTGGATTTGTCGTCGGTCATGAGTGTATCTCCCCTTGGGGGAAATCCCGCCGGCGGAGTCGAACCGTCGTTAGTAGATCCGCGCACGCAAGTGCACTATCCAGCGGGAAGTCGGTCGAGAGTCGGTTCAGGCAGAGGCCGAGTCGTCAACCTCGGAGCCGTTCGCCTCCTCACCGAGGAAGGTCTCGATGTCGTTGTGGCGGCACTGCTCGGCGTAGACCAAGAGATCGAAGCTCGAGGTCGCACCCTGGAGTTCGTTACCGACTTCAGCGGGGATCTCGATCACGACACAAAGCGTGACGGGACACTCGACGTCGTGACAGAACACATCCTCGCCTCCTTCTTCGCCGGAAGGCACGGCGATACCCTCAGCGAGGGCAGCCAGCAAATCACCGAGCGAGCCGCCGAAAATCTCGATTTCCTCGCCCACGTCTTCCCCGTCTTCGGGACACAGCGTCAGCGTCGCCGTCGTATCGGCGACATCGCCGAGTGAAACCATATCACCGTCAGTATCAATGTCATAGAGGTCGTCAGCGGAGACGTTCCCTGCCTCCGCACCGGTCAGATCATCGACACCGTCGACCTTCACCATCGCGAATCCGGGGTTCCCCTCGAGCTCAACCTCCCAGCAGAACTCGTACTCGTCGCCGGGCTTGGCGTCAGTAATAACGATTGGCGCCTCGATCTCAACGGGGCCCTCGCCGGAGCCGAAGTAAGTCTCTTCATCCGGGCCGATCCCGTCCTGATCGAGGGTGTGAATTGACTGCCTCACGTTCAGTGCGAGCGTACCTGCCTGGAGCTCGTTGCCCTCGAACGACTCCTCGTCGCTGAAGTAGGCCGTCGTTCCGAGTCCCGCGCCCGCGGACGCGACGCCGACCGCGCCGAGGCCGACCAGCATCTTGCGCCGCGAGAGTCCGATTGTGTTGTCTTCGGGGTTCATGAGTGGTTTGTGTCCGACGCGCTCCCGTTCCGGAGGCGGCATCGGTTACCCCTCACTGAGCGGGATACGGACGTAGTTACGAGCAGCCACGTCACCGTCGAAGGCGAGCTTCGACCCGGTGGAACGGCGCGTTCGACCGGCGGTCCGGTGGTCCTACTCGAGGCGAAACCGACGGTATGAACTTCCTACCCGGGCCGGAACGACGGTACGGACACCGTGCCGCCGCCGCGACGGAACGCGAATCGAAACGCGATCGTAGGAGCGCCCGATCGGGGCGAGGTCCCTCGGTTTCGTCGGGACGGCGCCGCCGTCATCGACGTCGGCGCGAGCGACAGGGGAGAGGTATCTGACGCATACATATGCCCTCGACCGGCGTGGAGGGAGCAACGACCGACACTCCGCACCCGGCGGAGCGTCGGAGCCGCATCATGAAACTCCGATCCGACGTCCTTCCGGCCGAACAGGTGTACGCCGTCCTCGCGAACGAGCGCCGCCGGCGCGCCCTCGAGCAGATCGGGTGCGCCGGCGGCGCGGTGACCGTCCACGAGCTGTCGACGCTGGTCGCGGGCCGCGAGACGGGCGAGAGCCCGCCGCCGAGGCGGTCCCGCGAGAGCGTGTACACCTCGCTCGTCCAGACGCACCTGCCGAAACTCGCGGCGCTCGGCGTGATCGAGTACGACCGGGAGACGCAGACGATCGAGCTGTCGCGGCACGCTCGCGACGTGTCCGTGTACACCGAGATCGTCGCCAAGGGCGGAGTCACGTGGTCGGAGCTGTACCGCGCGCTCGGCGTCGTCTCGCTCACCCTCCTCCTCGCGATCCTGCTCGAAGCCCCGATCCTCTCCGCGATCGACCCGGTCCTCTGGACGAGCCTCTCGCTCGGCGCGTTCGCGGTCGCGAGCGCCTACCAGCTGTGGGTCAACCGCTTCTCCGTGCTCCGGCAGTTCCGGATCGGACGCGACGGCCTGCTCTCGCGGCACCGGCGCTGAGACGAACGCCGAGTTCTGCGATCTGCCGGTCCTATTTATAAATACGCGGACGCTGCGGTCGGCGCGCGCCTGCGAGCGGCCGCCCTCGTCGGCCGCGAGGAGTGGCGCGCGAGGGACGCGGTGAGCGCTCGAAGAGCGCGAACCGCGAGGCTGGGGAGGTGTGAGGTGCGGTCGCTGTGCGGTACGGGGTGGGACTCAAAGGGGCAGTCGCGAGGACCGCACAGGTGACGTAAGCACTGCAAGGAGTGAGCGAAGCGAACGACCGAAGCGCGCAGCGAGCGTGTGCGGTCCTCGCGACTGGGGCTTTGGAAGTGTTCACCGGCGATCCGGCGTCGACTATTTATAAGCGAGTGGCTGTGGCTTCGGGGGGCTTCACCGCGGAATTACCGGACGCGTTGTGTTATTCGGCCGCGAGCGACGGCGGCAACTCCACCTCGAACAGCCGCGCGTCGCAGGCGACGCATCGCCCCGCGACCACGTCGTAGCTCGCACAGCAGGACTCGACGACGCGCTCCTCCAGGGTCACCGAGCCCTCGCAGGCGGGGCACTCCGCGACGAACAGTCGGAGCGCGCCGAGGACGCCGCTCCGCGCCGCGAGCGGGAGGGCCGTCCAGTCGTCCAGCCGGTCGGTCAGCGCGCGGTCGGCGGCGATGTCGGCGAGGAACGCGGCGCGTGACTCCCAGTGGCCGATACGCTGGCCGTCGGCGAATGCGAACGCGGCCCCCTCGCGCCAGTCGAACGAGAGCGACGCCTCCTCGACGCCGGTGAGCGTCGCGAGCGCCGCCACGTCGCCGACGTCGTCGGCCTCGGTCACGGGGCTCGTGGCGTCGGCGAGGCCCGCGTCGAGGCGCAGTCCGTCGAGCGCATCGCCCCACGCGGACGCGAACCAGGGAGCGAACGCGAGGTCGGTCCCGTCGGGCGTGTCGACGAGCACGTCCGCCGACAGGAGGTACGACTCCGCGTCGATTTCGGTCGGCGGGGCGGGCTCGCGGCCCTTTCCGAACAGCCGTAAGGCGCGCTCGGGGAGGTAGCGCTTCGTGAGTTCGGGCGTCCCGGGGACGAGGTAGCCGCGCAGCCAGATCGCCGCGAACGAGGCGGCGAGGGCGACCGCGGCGAGGCCGGTCCGACCAGCGGCCGCGAACGCGCCGGCGACGCCGAGCGCGAGAGCGGCGTTGACCGCGGTACAGGGGACACAGCGGTTTTCGCCGGTGTACTCCGGGCGACGAAGCCGGTCGAGCCGACCGAGACGGGTGTCGTGTGACGTCGTCATACTCCCTCAGAGGCGCCGGCCGGTCGTATGTATGGACGCCATACCGTCTCCCGCGGCGTCGGGCGTGCCGCCGGGGACGCCGACGGGGCTCCCGGGTCCGTCTCTGACGCGACCGACGCTCCGAAGCGCTCGCGGCGGGCGCTCCCGAACGCGGCGTCACCGCGGAACGTTGCCGTCGTGGTTACTCAAAGGCGGAGACCGGTAGCCGGGCGCGTCGCGCAAAGTTATTATAGTAAGAAATATGGCTGTTGGTGACAATCTTTACAAAGAGATATTCTCACAACTGTAAATGTCGACCCAACTCACCGGCCAAACGGATACGCAAGCGAGTGAGCCTGACGGCCCTTCGCGCGACGAGATCTTCACCGCGTTGAGTAACCGACGGCGGCGGAACGTGATCACGTATCTGAAACAGAACGGCGACGACGCCCGCGTGAGAGACATCGCCGAGCAGCTGGCCGCGTGGGAGAACGGCCTCGAGATCAACGAGGTGACGTACAAACAGCGGAAGCGGGTCTACACGGCCCTCCACCAGTCGCACCTGCCGAAGCTGGCCGGGAACGGATTCATCGCGTACGAACCGAACCGGGGGATCGTCTCGCTGACCGAGGAGAGCCGTCAGCTCGAGGTGTACCTCGAAATCGTCTCCGAGAACGAGATCCTCTGGAGCGAGTACTACGTCGGGCTCGCCGTCGTCTGCGGGCTGCTCGGCGGGGCCGCCGCGATCGGGACGGTCCCGTTCGCGAGCGTCTCGGGGTACGCGTACGCGGTTCTCTTCGCGGCGGTGTTCGGCGTCTCCGGCCTGATCCACCGAACGATGACCCGTCGAAACCGGGTCGGGTAGCGTCCGATCGGGCCGACACCCGTAGGGTTTTAGCCGCCCACGGCGGGAGTACGGGTATATGCCAACGGGGATCGTCGGGGAGTTCCTCGATCTCAAGGCGGAGACGGACGCTGACGTCCTCGCGATGCAGTGCGGCGACTTCTACGAGTTCTTCGCGGACGACGCGGAGCTGGTCGCCGACGAGCTCGACCTGACGGTGTCCCAGAAGTCCTCGCACGGCTCGTCGTACCCGATGGCGGGCGTTCCGCTCTCGGAGCTGACCCCCTACGTGAAGGCGCTCGTCGAGCGGGGGTACCGGGTCGCCGTCGCCGATCAGTACGAGACGGCCGACGGCCACGCCCGCGAGATAACCCGTATCGTCACGCCCGGCACCCTGCTGGAGACGGCCGACGACGACGCGCGGTACCTCGCGGCGGTCGTCCGCGACGGCGACCGCGGCGGACGGGCGGGCTCCCCGGAGACGAGCGCCGGGAGCGAGGAGGCGGGCGGTCCCTACGGGCTCGCGCTGGCGGACGTCACTACGGGGCGGTTCCTCGTCACCGAAGTCGACGACGAGAGCGACCTCCGGGCGGAGCTGTACCGGTTCGACCCCGCGGAGGTGCTGCCGGGCCCCCGCGTCCGCAACGACGACCGGCTGCTCGGCGCGGTCCGGGAGGACCTGTCGGGGTCGGTCTCCGTGTTCGACGCGGAGGCGTTCGCGCCGGGCCGGGCGAAACACGCCGTGCGCGAGCAGTTCGGCCGGGAGACCGCAGACAGCGTCGGGGTCGACTCCGACCTCGCGCTGCGCGCGGCCGGCGCCGTGCTCGGCTACGTCGAGAAGACGGGCGCCGGCGTGCTCGCGTCGATGACCCGGCTCACGGCGTACGGCGACGGCGACCACGTCGACGTCGACGCGACCACTCAGCGCAACCTCGAACTCACGGAGACGATGCGCGGCGAGGGCGAGGGGTCGCTGTTCAAGACGGTCGACCACACCGTCACCGCGGCCGGCGGGCGGCTGCTCCGGGAGTGGCTCACGCGGCCCCGACGGGACCGGGCGGCGCTCGAGCGGCGGCTCGACGCGGTCGAGGCGCTGGCGGCGGCGGCGCTCGCGCGCGACCGCCTGCGCGAGACGCTGGGTGAGGCGTACGACCTCGAGCGACTCGCCGCGCGGACGACAAGCGGGAGCGCGGGCGCGCGCGAACTCCTCTCGGTGCGGGACACCCTCGCGCTGGTGCCGGCGATGGTCGACGCCGTCGAGGGGACCGCCCTCGCGGCCTCGCCGGTGGCCGGCGTGCTGAAGGACCTCGACCGGGAGCGCGCCCGCGCCCTCCACCGCGAGCTCGCCGACGCGCTCGCGGACGACCCGCCGAAGGCGAAGACGCAGGGCGGGCTGCTCCGGGAGGGGTACGACGACGAGCTCGACGAGCTGATCGCGAGCCACGAGGAGGCCGTAGAGTGGCTCGACACGCTCGCGGAGCGGGAGAAGCGGCGGCACGGGCTCAGCCACGTCACCGTCGACCGCAACAAGACGGACGGCTACTACATCCAGGTCGGCAAGTCGGTCGCCGACCAGGTGCCCGAGGGCTATCGCGAGATCAAGACGCTGAAGAACTCCAAGCGGTTCGTCACCGACGAGCTGGCGGAGCGGGAGCGCGAGGTCCTCCGCTTGGAGGAGGCCCGCGGCGAGCTGGAGTACGAGCTGTTCGAGGAGCTGCGCGAGCGGGTCGCCGACGACGCCGAACTGCTGCAGGACGTCGGGCGGGTCGTCGCCGAGGTCGACGCGCTCGCGTCGCTGGCGACCCACGCTGCCGGGAACGACTGGACGCGCCCCGAGCTGACCGACGAGCGTCGGTTCGACGTGGAGGCCGGGCGCCACCCGGTCGTCGAGCGGACGACGGACTTCGTGCCGAACGACCTCCGGCTCGACGACGAGCGCGGCTTCCTGATCGTCACCGGGCCGAACATGAGCGGGAAGTCGACGTACATGCGACAGGCGGCGCTGATCCAGCTGCTCGCGCAGGCGGGGTCGTTCGTCCCCGCGCGGTCGGCCGCGGTCGGACTCGTCGACGGGATCTACACCAGAGTGGGCGCGCTCGACGAGCTCGCGCAGGGGCGCTCGACGTTCATGGTCGAGATGCAGGAGCTGTCGAACATCCTCCACTCGGCGACCGCGGACTCGCTCGTCATCCTCGACGAGGTGGGTCGGGGCACCGCCACCTACGACGGCATCTCCATCGCGTGGGCCGCGACCGAGTACCTCCACAACGAGGTGCGCGCGCGGACCCTCTTCGCCACGCACTACCACGAGCTGACGACGCTGGCGGACCACCTCCCGCGCGTGGAGAACGTCCACGTCGCCGTCGACGAGCGCGACGGGGAGGTGACGTTCCTCCGGACGGTCCGCGACGGTCCGACGAACCGGTCGTACGGGGTCCACGTCGCCGACCTCGCCGGCGTCCCGGCGCCCGTGGTCGGACGCGCCGACGAGGTGCTCGACCGGCTCCGGGAGGAGAAGGCGATCGAGGCGAAGGGATCGAGGAGCGGCGGCGGAGCCGGGAGCGGCGACGGAGCCGGGAACGCGGAGGGTATCGGAAGCGGCGAGGGGACGCGGCAGGTCGTCTTCGACCTCTCGTCCGGGTCGTTCGCGGGCGACGGCGACGCGGGAGCGGCGGACGGAGACGCGGCCGAGGCGGACGCGGCAGCGGGCGAGGGGAGTCGGAACGGAAGGCGGGCGGAGGCGCAGTCGGGCGGTGCCGGCGGGGTCGCCGAAGGCGGCGAGCCCGCCGAAATCCCGGAAGCAGACCGGCTCGATCCCGAGACGCGCGCCGTACTCGAGGAGCTGAGCGACGTCGACGTCGCGGCGACCGCCCCGGTGGAGCTGCTCGCACGCGTGCAGGAGTGGCAGGAGCGGCTCGACGAGGAGAGAGGACTCGACGAGGAGGGAGGACTCGACGAGAGCCGCTGACGGCCGGCGCGAGGGGAGCGTCTGACGTAAGAACTAATGTCCGACCTCGACGTGTGGTGTGTATGGGCATCATGAGCAAGATCCTCGGCGGGGGCGGAAACCGCTCCGTCGACGACTACGTCGAACTCAACCTCGACGACTTCGCCGAGGCACACGCGGAAACGGGGATGCAGGTACACATCGCGGAGATCGGCGACCAGAGCGACGTCATCCCGATCAAAGACGCCGTCTACGACGGCGATTTCGTCATCGCCGACATCACCCGCCACTCGACGTCGGACCGCACGATCGAACACATCATCGACGAGCTGCGGCAGGTCGCCCGGGAGGTCGACGGCGACATCGTCCAGAAGGGCGACGACCAGATCGTTCTCACCCCGACGGGCGTCTCTATCTCGCGGAAGAAGCTGTAGCGGGGACCGTCGGGTCCGGGTCGCCACATTTCCGCGCCGAACGACGGGAGTGACGGGCTCGTTCTCGGCGACTGACCGGTGCGTGGCCGAACCGTGTATTATATGCCCGTCTCTCGCCCACGTACGACCGAATGGACGAGCCGGTCCTGCTGACGGGCGCCGGTGGACGGGTGGGACAGGCCATCCTCCGCGGCATCGGCGACGACTACGAGTGGCGACTCCTCGACAGGGAACCCCTCCCGGCAGCGAAGGTGCCGGACGGAGTCACCGGCGCCGACCGGTACGTCGCGGACATCGCCGACGAGCGGGCGGTCCGGGAGGCGATGACGGGCGTCGGCGCCGTGATCCACCTCGCCGGCGACCCGCGGAAGACCGCGCCGTGGGACTCGGTGCTCCGCAACAACATCGACGGGACGCAGGTCGTCATGCGCGCGGCCGCCGAGGAAGGCGTCGAGCGGTTCGCGTTCGCCTCCTCGAACCACGCCGTCGGCGGCTACGAGACCGACGACCGGACTCCCGACCTGTACCGCCCGGACGACGACTACCGACTGGACGGCACCGAACTCCCCCGCCCCGGAAACCTCTACGGCGTCTCGAAGGCGACCGGCGAGGCGCTCGGACGGTTCTATCACGACGAGTACGGGATGAGCGTCGTCTGCGTTCGCATCGGAAACCTCACGAAGGACCACCCGCCCCGGGAGTACGAGCGCGGGCAGGCGATGTGGCTCTCGCACCGCGACTGCGCGCACCTGTTCGACCGCTGTCTCCAGGCCGACTACGGCTACGAGATCGTCTACGGCATCTCGAACAACGACCGGCGGTACTACTCCCTCGAGCGCGCCCGCGAGGCGCTCGGCTACGCCCCCGCCGACAACTCCGCGAACTACACCTTCGAGGGCGAGCCGAAGGAGGGGGCCGCGACGGACGCGAACGGGGACGCCGATCGGTCCGCCGCGGGTGACGCGCCCATGGAGCCGAACTTCCCGTCGGACCCCGACACGCCGACCGACGGCGCCTGACGGCGACTTTTAAAAGAGGTCGTCGACGTCGCGTCGCTTCCGGTCGGTCAGTTCCACGTGATCCGCGAGTCGCGCGGCCACCTGCGGGCGGGCGCCGGGCTCGCGGAGGAACGCGAAGAGCAGCTCCGCGAACCGCGTCCGGCCGGTGCCGCGCTCCGCGCGGGCCAGCGCCGCCGCCCGCTCGAACGTCGCCTCGTCCCCGTGCGCGACCGCGTCGGCGAGCGCGGGGGCCGCGAGCAGCGTCGCCGCGAGGTCCAGGTCGGCGAACGTCGGCGCCGCGCCGTCGATCCGGATCGCCGGCGGTCGGGCACGCTCGATCGTCTCGGGGTCGGTCACGAGGCGGCGACACCACTCGCTGACGGTCGCGACGTCGACGCCGCGAGCCGCGTCGTCGACGCCGCCGAGGTACCTCACGGCGTTTTCGGCGCAGCCGGCCGCGCCGGACCAGTTCCGCTCGGTCGCGTGGTGGGTCGCCGCCGCCGCCGCGATCAGCCCGTGGAGCAGGCGCTCGTCGTCGCCCGCGTCGAGGGGGAGCCACGCCGCCTCCCACGGGTCGTGGGCCGCGAGGACGTGGCCCTCGTTGAACAGGGCGGCACCGGCGGAGAGGGCGGCCGGGACGGAGGGGGCGCCCTCGGGATCGGCACCGGTGGCGTCCCCGCCGCGGGAACCCGAGTCGCGGTCGGTCATGGCCGACCGTCGGCGACGGCGATATAAAAGGGCGGCCCCCGCGCTCGAACGTGGGGGAGCGTCAGCGGGGGGAGAAGCGTCAGCGGGCGTGAGGAGGGGAAACGTCGACCGGTGGGGAGAAGCGTCAACGGGGCGGAGGGGACGCTCAGCGGGGAAAGCCCCGAGAGACTCGACTTAGCGGTCTCCGGCGGCGACCGGGTCGCCGTCGGCGATCGAGAGCGTCCGGTCGACGGCGCTCGGGTACCGCCGCTGGAGCGCCGCGCCGGCGACGACACCGACGAGGGCGGCCAGGGCGAACCCGGCCGCGACCGGGAACGAGGCGACCGCGACGGTCAGGACGGGCAGCGCCGCGAGGACCGCCGCGGTTCGCGGAGACGGGAGGGGCGCGGCCGGGTCGGGACCCGCGTTGGGGTCGGGGTGTACGGTGCGTCTGGAACGGGATCGGTCTCGTGTCATTGTCGGATGGAGGTGGGTGGCGCGAAGGCCTCGCGCCGCGGCCGGTGTCGGTTCGTCAGTCGGGGACCGTGTCGCGTCCGCAGCGGTCCGGTCGTCGCCCGCGGGCGTTTATCGGTCGTGATCGGTCGCCGTCCGCTCTCGCTGGCGGGCCTTCGACACTCCGACGACCTCGGTGAGGTCGGCGACCTCGGCGTCGGGCGCGAGCCGGACCGAGGCGTCGACCACGACCGCGAGGTCGTTGAGTCGGGGGCGGAGGTCGACGATGTCGACGTCGAGGACGTCGACGCCGTCGCGACCGTCGAGCTTCGATCGGACGCCGGCGTGGAGGTCGCCCGCGGCGTCGCGGGGGACCGCCACCCGGAGCGCGACGTCGGTCGCGCGGTGGCAGGGTGGGGCTGCCATACGGACCCGGGAGGGAGTCGATTCCTCACCCCGAGGCTCTGCCGCTTGAGCTACCGGGCCGACGGTGACGCGGCTGAAGCGTCGGAAGCCGAGAGAAGGCGGCGCACGCCTCGACGGGCGGGGGCCGGCCGTCCCCGCGTCGGGGTCACGCGGCGACGGCGTCGAGACGAGCGACGACCGGTCCGCGGACCCGCCTCCCGACGCTCCGGCGGGGGGCGAACGTCGGAATGGGGTCGCGGACTGTCATGGTGAGGCGCCCGGCGGAGACGTCCGCTCGGACGTATTCTCACTCAGAGGAGGAACCGAGTTAATAGTTGCCCGTGTGTGCGGATCAATGGCGTGATTCGTCGCGGCGGGAGTATACTCTAGAGTTATTTTTCACGGACCACCGAGGTCGTCGCCGCCGAAGCGGGAATCGGAGCGACGAAGAGCGGGGTCGTCCTCGTCACCCTCGTCGTCTCCTCGTTCGTGGTCGGTTCGCGCCGACCCGCGTCACGAGACGGCTCTCGAGCGGGCGGACGGGGGGTCGTCACGGCCGATCGACCATACCTGATCGGGTAAACAGTCATCCGTGTCGGGTGCGTAGGTCGTATAGGCGTGTCTGGAAGTCTCCTACCTGTCATCGCGGCGATCCTTGTGTCGGGGCTCGTTGTCCAGCTGGTCGCTCACCGTTTGAAAATACCGAGCGTCATCTTCTATCTCCTCATCGGAGTCGTGCTCGGACCGGAGGTGTTGGGGCTCGTAACGCTCGAGACGTTCGGAGAGGGCCTCGAGATCATCGTCGGGATCAGCGTCGCCATCATCGTCTTCGAAGGGGCGTTCGCCCTCCGGATCGAGCGGATCCGCGGCGCGTCCACGGTGTCGCTCCGGCTGGTGACGATCAGCGCCCTCGTGATGTTCCTCGGAACGGCGGCCGCGGTTCGGTTCTTCGAGGGGGCCGACTGGGAGATCGCGCTGCTGATCGGCGCGCTGCTCGTGGCGACCGGCCCGACCGTGATCACGCCGATACTCAACGTCGTCCGCGTCAGGGACCACGTCGCGACCGCGCTGGAGACGGAGGGGATCGTCAACGACGTGACGGCCGCGATCGTCGCCGTGGTGATCTTCGAGACGCTGCTGCTCGACGACCTCGGTGTTTCGGCGAGCGTCTTCGCGTTCGTCGAGCGGCTCGGCGTCGGCGTGCTCGCGGGGGTGGTCGCGACGGTGGTGATCTACTACCTGTTGAACAGCGACCTGGTCCCCGAACGCGACGTGCAGGCGGGTCAGTTCCTCGTGTTGGCGGCCGCGGTCGGGGCGTTCGCGGCCGCCGAGGCCGTCGCCGCCGAAGCGGGCATCGCGGCGGCCGCGACGAGCGGGATGCTGCTCGGGAACCTCGAGATCACCAACAGAGAGGAGATCGAGGAGTTCGTGGGGAGCACGACGCTCGTCGTCCTCTCGTTCGTGTTCATCTCGCTGGCCGCGCTGATCGACGTCGAAGCGATACTGCAGCTCGGCCTCGGTGCGGTCGCGCTCGTGCTCGTGATCATGCTGGTGCTCCGACCCCTGGGAGCGCTGATCGCGACGGTCGGCGTGGAGCGGTTCACGTGGCCGGAACGGTTCTTCCTCGCGGGCGTGGGCCCACGCGGGATCATCCCGGCGAGCGTGGCCACGCTGTTCGCCATCGAGCTGGAACTCGCGGGAAACGTGGCGGCGGGCCAGCTGCTCGTCGGAACCGTGTTCGCCGTCATCTTCGCGACGGTCGCGATCGAGGCCGGGTTCGCGCGGCAGATCGGCGAGTTCCTCGGAGTGTCACCAATGCGTACGATAATCATCGGCGGCGGCCGGGTCGGCCGGGCGCTCGCCACACGACTGGAGCGGCGGGGTGAGTACGTCGTCATCATGGAGATCGACGACGAAGAGATCGAACGAGCGCGCTCGGACGGGTTCACCGTCTACGAGGGCGACGGCAGCGACGCGGAAAAACTGCGCGGCGCGGGCGTCGAGGACGCCAAGCGGGTGATCACGGCGACCGGCGACGACGACATCAACCTGCTCGCGTGCCAGCTCGCGAAGACGAAGTTCGGCGTCGAGTCAGTGTACTCGCGCGTGAACGAGCCCGACAACATCGAGGCCTTCGACGGCCTCGGCGTGAAGGGGATCGACTCGTCGACGGCGACGGCGTTAGCCATCGACGACGAGATCGAGCGGCCGGCGCTCACTCACTGGATGAACGAGCTGGGCGACAGCCACGACGTCCAGGAGGTGGAGGTGACCGCGGAGAACCTCGCGGGGAAGACGATCCAGGAACTCAACGCGCAGATCCCCGACGGGACGTTCGTCGCGGTCGTTAGCCACAACGGCGTGAACCACGTTCCCTCGGCGGATCGCGTGCTGGAGTACGGCGATCACGTCACCTTCATCGGCGACGCGGGCGCAGTCAGGCAGGCGATGGACCGGTTCCACCCGCACGACTGAGCCGACGGTTGCAATCGCCGACGCACGGCTCGCGACGCTCACCGGTTGGTGTGTCCGAAAACGTCCTGACGGAGTCTCACGCGAGCGAAGCGAGCGTGATGCACGTCAGGACCGAACGCCGAAGCAGGCGCTCCGCGATGCGGAGCGCCTGCGAGAAGTGAGCGTCCTGACGGAGATTTGAACTCCGGTCCCTGGCTCCGCAAGCCAAGAGGATAGTCCACTACCCTACCAGGACTCACTCAATTCTACCGCGGTAGAACTTAAGACGGTTACGGTCCGTGGGTCGCGTGGCGATCGGTCGCATGCGACGCGAGCAGCCGTCTCGGTGGGATCGGCCGGGCGCGGGGACGCCCCCGTCGGGGGGAGCGCGGACGCTCGGCGCGGGGATTGCACACCTTTTGTATCGAGGAGACCCAGAGTCCGGTATGACGGAACCCCGAACCGCGGCCGCGACGCCGCGGGCTCGACCGGCGACGACGCCGCGGAGCGGACCAGCGACGGACGCGAGCGCGGCTGCGAGACCCCCGCAAGGACAACGCTTATGCGCGGACTCGACAACCGAGAAGGTACGCGTATGGGAGTGATAGAGGACGTCTACGAGGATCTCGACACCGACGTCGAGTTCGAGGAGTTCGAGGCGGCCGTCGAGGACAAGGTCGAGCAGATGGGGGGGCTCGCCGACGAGGAGACGGCCGCGATGCTGATCGCCCACGAGTTGCGCGACGAGGAGGCCGACACGATCGCCGACATCGAACCCGGCATGAACGACGTGAAGTTCCTCGGGAAGGTGACATCCATCGGCGACGTCAGGACCTTCGAGCGCGACGGCGAGGACGCCGAGGAGGGGCGCGTCTGCAACGTCGACGTCGCGGACGCCTCCGGCTCCGTGCGGGTCGCCCTCTGGGACGACATGGCCGCGGCGGCCGACGAGGAACTGGAGGTCGGACAGGTGCTCCGCGTCATGGGCCGACCGAAAGAGGGGTACAGCGGCCTGGAGGTGAGCGCCGACAAGGTCGAACCAGACGAGGACGCCGAGGTCGACGTTCAGGTGCTCGACACCTACCGGGTCGAGGACCTCTCGCTCGGCGCCTCAGACGTGGATCTCGTCGGCCAGGTGCTCGACACGGACTCGGTCCGAACGTTCGACCGGGACGACGGCAGCGAGGGGCGCGTGGCCAACCTCACCGTCGGCGACGAGACGGGACGCGTCCGCGTCACGCTGTGGGACGACAAGGCCGACCTCGCCGCCGAGTTCGAGGCCGGCGAGGTCGTCGAGGTCGGCGACGGCTACGTCCGCGAGCGCGACGGCGATCTCGAGCTTCACGTCGGCGACCGCGGCACGGTCGAGCGCGTCGACGAGGACGTCGAGTACGTACCCGAGACGACGGACATCGCCGACCTGGAGATCGGGGAGACCGTCGATATCGGCGGGGGCGTCATCGAGACGGACCCGAAGCGCACCTTCGACCGCGACGACGGGTCCGAGGGACAGGTCCGGAACGTGCGAATCAAAGACGACACCGGCGAGATCCGGGTCGCGCTGTGGGGCGACAAGGCCGACCGGGAGATCGACCTGGCGGACCGCGTCGTCTTCACTGACGTGGAGATCCAGGACGGCTGGCAGGACGACCTCGAGGCGTCCGCAAACTGGCGCTCGACGGTCACCGTCTTCGACGAGGGGGCGGAGGCGTCGACCGGCGCGCGGGGAACGGACGACGAGCGACGAGACGGGGCCGACACCGGGCTCGGCGCGTTCGCCGACGACGCGAGCGGCGCCGGCGACGAGAGCGGTGACGCGACGACTACGGCCGGCGACGCCGCAGCGGCCGACTCGTCCGGCGGCGGCGCGGCGACCGCGACGGCGACCGCGGAGGAGGTCGAATTCACGGGCACCGTCGTCCAGACCGGCGACCCCGTCGTGCTGGACGACGGCCAGCGAACGAAGAGCGTCGAGACCGACGCGAGCCTCCGGCTGGGCGAGGAAGTCACGGTGCGGGGCGCGGAGCGTGACGGCACGATCCACGCGGAGGACGTGTTCTAGTCGTCGCGGGCGGGGAATGAGGGTGGGGACGCTTTCGAACGGTAAGGAGCGACGCGTCGAGTAGCCGCGACGCCAGCGCTCGGCGGCGGAGACGGCGGTAACGGAAAGCGTTATACGGTACACGGACGCGACTGTGTGTATGAGTGTCGAGTTGCCGTTCGCGCCGGTCGACGGGATCATCCGGCGGAACGCCGGGGAGCTCCGCGTCAGCGCCGACGCCGCCGAGGAGCTGGCCCGTCGCATCCAGACGCACGGTGCGGAGCTGGCGATCGACGCGGCCGAGCGGGCGACCGAGGACGGGCGGAAGACGCTGATGGCGGCGGATTTCGGCGTCGAACAGGTGATCACTCGCGAGGAGCTCACCCTGCCCGTCGCGCCCATCGACCGGATCGCGCGGCTCCGGATCGACGACCGGTATCGGGTCGGCGTCGACGCGCGGATCGCGCTGGCCGACATCCTCGAGGACTACGCCGACAACGTGGCGAGCGCGGCCGCGACGCTCGCGCGACACGCCGACCGACGGACCGTACAGGCCGAGGACATCGAAACGTACTTCGCGCTGTTTGAGTAGATGCGGTTCGGCTACAGCGAGCGGTGTCTCGCGCACGACACGGGAGAACGGCACCCGGAGAATCCGGACCGCCTGCGGGCGATCCGCCGGGGGCTCGCCAAACGACACGGGGTCGAGTACACCGAGGCGGACCCGGCGACCCGCGAGGAGGTCGTCGCCGTCCACGACGAGGAGTACGTGGACGAGCTCGAGGCGTTCGTCGACGACGGCGGCGGGAGCTGGGACCCCGACACCGTCGCGAGCGAGGGGACGTGGGAGGCCGCGCTCACCGCCGCCGGCCTCGCGCAGTGGGCGGCCCGAGCCGCGCTCGACGGAGCCAGCGGACGGGCCACGCCGTTCGCGCTCGGTCGGCCGCCGGGACATCACGCGGTGCCCGACGACGCGATGGGGTTCTGCTTCTTCAACAACGCCGCCGTCGCGGCACAGACCGTGCTCGACGACGACGCCGCGGACCGGGTCGCGATCTTCGACTGGGACGTTCACCACGGGAACGGCACCCAAGACGTGTTCTACGACCGAGGGGACGTCCTCTACTCGTCGATCCACGAAGACGGACTCTACCCGGACACCGGCGAGTTAGCGGAGATCGGTCGCGACGACGGGGAGGGAACCACGGTGAACCTCCCGCTCGCCGCCGGCGCGGGCGACGCCGACTACCGATACGCCATTGAGGAGGCGGTCGGGCCCGCGATCGAGCGGTTCGACCCCGACCTCGTGATCGTCTCGGCCGGATTCGACGCTCACCGCCACGACCCGATCTCGCGGATGCGCGTCTCTTCGGAGGGGTACGCGATGATGACCGATCAGGTCCGGTCGATCGCCGACGACGTCGGCGCCGTCGACGCCTACGTGCTGGAGGGCGGGTACGGGCTCGACACCCTCGCCGAGGGCGTGTCGATGGTCCACGAGACGTACGACGGGCGGACGCCGGTCACCGACGACGAGGAGCCGGACGCAAAGACGGAGTCGCTGGTGTCGGACCTGCGGGAGCTGCTCGATCTGTAGGCGGATACGTCCGGAACGGGATTTGAACCACAGTCGTTCCGCTCGTTTCACTCGCGCCACTCCCTGATTCAAATCCGTGGGCGAGAGTTCGTCGACTCCGGTACGGCTCGCTACGCTCGCCGGTCGGAGTCGACAGAGGACGCCCGGAGCGGGATTTGAACCCGCGTCACGACCGTGACAGGGTCGTATGATGGGCCACTACACCATCCGGGCAAACAGCGACAGAAACCCCGAACGAGGGGACGCCCGGAGCGGGATTTGAACCCGCGTCACGACCGTGACAGGGTCGTATGATGGGCCACTACACCATCCGGGCTTGTCGCAGTCAGTTGTATCCCTGTCTGGCAAATAAGGCTTGTCATCGCCGGCGGCGGTGGGGACCGATGACAGGGCGAACGACGGGCGGCGTCGTCGACCGCGGCGGTAGTCTTTTGTGTGATACCCGCGTGAGTGTGAGTATCGCACGCCCCGACGTCGTGAGCCGTGCACGGCGGAGTCGGTTGACAAGTCTTATGCCGCTGGCCCATATATCCATCTGTAGTATCTCGTGATAGCTTCTTTCAATAACCACCACCCATGGTAGACGTAAGCCAACACGAACTCGTCCCGGATCACGTCCTACTCACCGACGATGAGGTCGACGAGGTTCTGGCGGAGTACGACGTGAAGCGGACGAACCTGCCGAAGATCAAACGCACGGATCCCGCGCTCCCCGACGAGGCCGAGGTCGGCGACGTGGTGAAAATCGTTCGAGACTCCCGCACGACCGAGGAGGCGGTCGTGTACCGACTAGTCGTCTCATGAACAGGCAAGACCGACGCGTGGTGTCACGCGAGTACTTCTCCGACGAACGGCTCGCCGAACATCACTTCCGCTCGTTCAACAACTTCCTCGACCGCGGCATGCAGGAAGTCGTCGACGAGAAGGAGACGATCGAGACCGACATCGGCGACAAGGAGGGCCAAGAGCCCGTGTACGTCGAGCTCGGTGACGTTCGGATGGTCACCCCTCGCGTCCGCGAGGCCGACGGCTCCGAGGAACTGCTGTACCCGCAGGAGGCCCGCCTCCGGAACATCACCTACTCGGCGCCCGTGTTCATGGAGATGTCCATCGTGCGCGGCGGCGAGGACGAGCCCGAGCAGGTCGTCGACACGACCGAGACGAAGGTCGGCCGGATGCCGATCATGGTCGGCTCGGACAAGTGCAACATGGCCGGCTTCTCCGACGAGGAGCTCATCGACATCGGCGAGGACCCCGTCGACCCCGGCGGCTACTTCATCGTCAACGGCTCCGAGCGCGTGCTGATGACCTCGGAGGACCTCGCGCCGAACAAGATCCTCGCGGAGTACGACTCGAAGTACGGCGACGAGATCCAGGTCGCCAAGACGTTCTCCCAGCGCCGCGGCTACCGCGCGCTGGTCCTCTGCGAGCGCAACCGCGAGGGGCTGCTCGAAGTGTCGTTCCCGTCCGTCTCGGGCTCGATCGACTTCGTGACCCTCGTCCGCGCGCTCAGACTCGAGTCGGACGAGGAGATCGTCCACCGCGTCTCGGACGACCCGGAGATCGTGAAGTTCATGCTGGAGAACTTAGAGGAAGCGGAGGTGCAGACGACCGAGGAGGCCATCGAGACCCTCGGCGAGCGCGTCGCCTCCGGCCAGGGGAAGAACTACCAGCTCAAGCGGGCGAACTACGTCATCGACCGGTACCTCCTCCCGCACCTCCACGAGGAGGGCGTCGAGGAGGAGGACGTGCGCATCAACAAGGCGTACTACCTCTGTCGGATGGCCGAGGCGTGCTTCGAGCTCGCCTTAGAGCGCCGCGAGTCCGACGACAAGGACCACTACGCCAACAAGCGCCTGAAGGTCTCCGGCGACCTGATGCGCGACCTGTTCCGGACCGCCCTGAACAAGCTGGCGCGCGACGTGAAGTACCAGCTCGAGCGCGCGAACATGCGGAACCGGCAGCTGACCGTCAACACGGTCGTCCGCTCGGACGTGCTGACCGAGCGGCTGGAACACCCGATCGCAACGGGCAACTGGGTCGGCGGCCGCTCGGGCGTCTCCCAGCTCGTCGACCGGACGGACTACATGGGCGTGCTCTCGCACCTCCGGCGCCTGCGCTCGCCGCTGTCGCGGTCGCAGCCGCACTTCGAGGCGCGGGACCTTCACGCGACCCAGTGGGGTCGCATCTGTCCCTCCGAGACGCCGGAGGGGCCGAACTGCGGACTCGTGAAGAACTTCGCCCAGTCGATGGAGCTGTCGCAGACGGTCGAGGACGAACAGGGGCTGAAACGAGAACTGGCGTCGATGGGTGTCGAGGGGATCCCCGGAATCGAGGGCGTCGAACGACAGACGGCGGACGACTAATATGGCTCAGGCAGAACGCGAAGCGAAGGTATACGTCAACGGGAGCCTCGTCGGGACCCACCCGGACCCCGAGGCCCTCGCCGAACAGATCCGCGAGGCGCGCCGCCGAGGCGACGTCTCGGACATGGTGAACGTCTCGGTCAGAGACCGGACCCAGGAAGTGATCGTCAACGCGGACGCGGGGCGGGCCCGCCGACCGCTGATCGTCGTCGAGAACGGCGAGCCCCTGCTGGGCGACGAGGAGGTCGAGGCGCTCGAGCGCGGCGACATCGAGTTCGAGGACCTCATCGACCGCGGCTACGTCGAGTTCATCGACGCCGAGGAGGAGGAGGACATCCTCGTCGCCGTCGACGAGGAGGACGTGACCGAGGACCACACGCACCTCGAGATCGACCCGCAGCTCGTGTTCGGCATCGGCGCGGGGATGATCCCGTACCCCGAGCACAACGCGAGCCCCCGAATTACGATGGGCGCGGGGATGATGAAGCAGTCGCTCGGACTGCCCTCCGCCAACTACCGGATCCGGCCGGACACGCGCCAGCACCTGCTGCACTACCCGCAGCTGGCGATGGTCAAGACGCAGACGTCCGACCAGATCAGCTTCGACAAGCGGCCGGCGGCGCAGAACTTCGTCGTCGCCGTGATGTCCTACGAGGGGTTCAACATCGAGGACGCGCTGGTGATGAACCAGGGCTCCGTCGACCGCGCGCTCACCCGCTCGCACTTCTTCCGGACCTACGAGGGCGAGGAGCGGCGATACCCCGGCGGACAGGAGGACCGCTTCGAGATCCCCGACCAGGACGTCCGCGGCGCACGCGGCGAGGACGCGTACACGCACCTCGACGAGGACGGCCTCGTCAACCCGGAGACGAAGGTGAACGAGTCCTCGGTGCTGCTCGGCAAGACCAGCCCGCCGCGCTTCTTAGAGGAGCCCGACGACATGGGCGGGCTCTCCCCGCAGAAGCGGCGTGAGACGAGCGTGACGATGCGCTCTGGCGAGTCCGGCGTCGTCGACACGGTGACGCTGATGGAGGGCGAGGACGGCTCCAAGCTCTCGAAGGTGAAGGTGCGCGACCAGCGCGTCCCCGAGCTGGGCGACAAGTTCGCGTCCCGGCACGGCCAGAAGGGCGTCGTGGGCCACCTCGCACCGCAGGAGGACATGCCGTTCACCGAGGAGGGGGTCGTCCCCGACCTGGTGATGAACCCGCACGCGCTGCCGTCGCGGATGACGGTCGGCCACGTGTTGGAGATGCTCGGCGGAAAGGTCGGCTCGCTGCGCGGCTCGCGCGTCGACGGCACGCCGTTTCAGGGCGAGGACGAGGAGAAGCTCCGGAGCGGGCTCGAGGAACACGGGTTCAACTCCTCCGGAAAGGAGGTCATGTACTCCGGCGTCACCGGCGAGAAGATCGACGCGGAGATCTTCGTCGGGACGATCTTCTACCACAAGCTGTACCACATGGTGTCGAACAAGCTCCACGCCCGTTCGCGCGGGCCGGTCCAGGTGCTCACGCGCCAGCCGACCGAGGGGCGCGCCCGCGAGGGCGGGCTGCGCGTCGGGGAGATGGAGCGCGACACGATCATCGGCCACGGCGCGTCGATGGTGCTCAACGAACGGCTCCTGGAGTCCTCGGACGCCGAGACGGTTCACGTCTCCGCGGAGACGGGGCTCGTCGCCGTCGAGGACCGCGAGCAGCGCCGCGTGTACGACCCTGTCACGGGCGACGAGGACGACATCCACGAGCTCGAGGTGAGCTACGCGTTCAAGCTCCTCCTCGACGAGATGATCGCGCTCGGCATCCGGCCGAAGCTCGAACTGGAGGACGCAATTTAAATGTCAATGCAAACACCGAAAGTGCTCGGCGGCATCGACTTCGGCCTCATGGACCCGGAGACGTACCGGGACATGTCGGCGACGAAGGTGATCACGGCCGACACGTACGACGACGACGGCTACCCGATCGACATGGGGCTGATGGACCCGCGGCTCGGCGTCATCGACCCCGGATTGGAGTGTCGGACCTGCGGCTCTCACTCCGGCTCCTGTAACGGCCACTTCGGCCACATCGAGCTCGCCGCGCCGGTCATCCACGTGGGCTTCACGAAGCTCATCCGGCGGCTGCTCCGTTCGACGTGCCGGGAGTGCGGCCGGCTCGCCCTGGACGAGGCGCAGCGCGAGGAGTTCCGCGACCGCTACGACCGCGCGAAGGAGCTCGGCGACGACGAACACGACGTATTAAAAGCCGCCGTCCGACAGGCCCGGAAGGCGTCGACCTGCCCGTTCTGCGGCGAGCCGCAGGCGGACATCAAACACGAGAAGCCGACCACGTACTACGAGGTCCAGGACGTGCTCTCGGGCGACTACTCCGAGCGCATCGCGGCCGCGATGCAGCCCGACGAGGAGGAGGACGACCCGGGCACGTCGCCGCAGGAGCTCGCCGAGAAGACCGACATCGCCCTCGACCGCATAAACGACATCATGGCCGGCGAGTTCCGCCCGCGCACGGAGGACCGCCGCGCCATCGAGAAGGCGCTCGACGTCGACCTCACCGAGGAGGACATGAACAAGCTGATGCCCTCGGACATCCGCGACTGGTTCGAGGACATCCCGAACGAGGACCTCGAGGTCCTCGGCATCGACGCGGAGGACTCCCGACCGGAGTGGATGATCCTGACGGTCCTCCCCGTCCCGCCGGTGACCACGCGCCCCTCCATCACGCTCGACAACGGCCAGCGCTCCGAGGACGACCTCACGCACAAGCTGGTCGACATCATCCGGATCAACCAGCGGTTCATGGAGAACCGCGAGGCGGGCGCCCCGCAGCTGATCATCGAGGACCTCTGGGAGCTGCTCCAGTACCATGTCACCACGTTCGTCGACAACGAGATCAGCGGGACGCCGCCGGCGCGACACCGCTCCGGCCGCCCCCTCAAGACCCTCAGCCAGCGGCTGAAGGGGAAGGAGGGCCGCTTCCGCGGCTCGCTGTCGGGGAAGCGCGTCAACTTCTCCGCCCGGACCGTCATCTCGCCGGACCCGACCCTCTCGCTGAACGAGGTCGGCGTGCCGGACCGCGTCGCCAAGGAGATGACCCAGACGCTCAACGTCACCGAGCGCAACGTCGAGGAGGCGCGCCAGTACGTCCGGAACGGACCGGAGGCGCACCCCGGCGCGAACTACGTCCGACGGCCGGACGGGCGTCGCCTGAAGGTGACCGAGAAGAACTGCGAGGAGCTCGCCGAGAAGGTCGAGGCCGACTGGGAGGTCAACCGCCACCTGATCGACGGCGACATCGTGATCTTCAACCGGCAGCCCTCGCTGCACCGGATGTCCATCATGGCCCACGAGGTCGTGGTGATGCCGTACAAGACGTTCCGGCTCAACACCGTCGTCTGTCCGCCGTACAACGCCGACTTCGACGGCGACGAGATGAACATGCACGCGCTCCAGAACGAGGAGGCCCGCGCCGAGGCGCGCGTCCTCATGCGCGTGCAAGAGCAGATCCTCTCGCCGCGGTTCGGCGGGAACATCATCGGGGCGATCCAGGACCACATCTCCGGGACGTACCTGCTCACGCACTCGAACCCCGAGTTCACCGAGACGCAGGCGCTCGACCTGCTCCGGGCGACCCGGGTGGACGAGCTGCCCGAGGCGGACGGCGTCGACGACGACGGGCGCGAGTACTGGACCGGTCGGACGCTGTTCTCCGAGCTGCTGCCCGACGACCTCTCGCTGCACTTCTCGTCGTCGACCGGCGACGACGTCGTCATCGAGAACGGCCGGCTGATCGAGGGGACGATCGACGAGGACGCGGTCGGCGCGTTCGGCGGTGAGGTCGTCGACACCCTCACCAAGGAGTACGGCGAGACGCGCTCGCGCGTGTTCATCAACGAGATCGCGTCGCTGGCGATGCGCGCGATCATGCACTTCGGCTTCTCGATCGGGATCGACGACGAGTCGATTCCGCCGGAGGCCGAAGAGCAGGTCGACGACGCGATCGAGAGCGCCTACGAGCGCGTCCAGGAGCTGATCGCGACGTACGAGGCCGGCGAGCTGGAGTCGCTGCCGGGCCGCGGCGTCGACGAGACGCTGGAAATGAAGATCATGCAGACGCTCGGCAAGGCCCGCGACTCGGCCGGTGAGATCGCCGACCAGCACTTCGGCGACGACAACCCGGCGGTCGTGATGGCCCGGTCCGGCGCGCGTGGGTCGATGCTGAACCTCACGCAGATGGCCGGCTCCGTCGGCCAGCAGGCGGTTCGGGGCGAGCGGATCAACCGCGGCTACGAGGACCGGACGCTCTCGCACTACAAGGAGAACGACCTCTCCGCGGAGGCGCACGGCTTCGTGGAGAACTCCTACCGCGGCGGGCTCACGCCCGAGGAGTTCTTCTTCCACGCCATGGGCGGCCGCGAGGGGCTGGTCGACACGGCGGTCCGGACCTCCAAGTCCGGCTACCTGCAGCGCCGCCTCATCAACGCGCTCTCCGAGCTGGAGGCGCAGTACGACGGCACGGTCCGGGACACCTCCGGCCGGATCGTCCAGTTCGAGTTCGGCGAGGACGGCACCTCGCCGGTGAAGGTCTCCTCGGGGGAGGGCGACGGCATCGACGTCGACGACATCGTCGACCGCGTCGTCGACGCCGAGTTCGAGTCCGACGACGAGAAGGAGCGGTTCCTCGGCGAGCGCACGCCCCCGACGAACCTCTCCGAGCACGCCGGCCCTGGCCTGAACAAGGCCTCGGGGGTGGAATCCGATGACTGAGTACGCGCACGTCACCGACGACATGGAGGCGGTCGTGGAGGCGACCGAGCTCCCCAGCCGCCTCAAAGACGAGGTGTACGACGCGCTCGAACGCAAGGCGGAGGAGAC
>NZ_JAWOBM010000003.1:0-3086 GCF_046498025.1 Halorubrum sp. | reverse complement strand
CACGTTGGAGGGTCAGTCCGCGTAGTGAGCGCGGTCAGCGAGCGACGCGCTCTCGGGCGCGAGGGTCGTTTCAAAAGGTGGGGTACGCCCCGTTCCGAAACAACTGGATCGGACAGTTGCAGTCGCACGGTACCGCTCGACGGTCGATGACTGGGTGTGCTGGTCCTCGATGTCGTCGGTACTCACCTCGTGACACATGTTAGCATCCAATTTTATATGAAGGGTTCGCTGCTCGCGCGAGAACCGCCCGTCGACACGCTTTTGCGACGCTGGGGTTCACCGATCGGCCATGGACGGCGACGACTCGGCAGGACGCCCCGTCGGATCGAGCGTGCCCCCCGACGTAGAGCGGTCGCCCGACGGCGGAGAGGACTTCCCGGGCGGTTCGCACGTCCCCGAAAACCCCGATATCAACGACCTGCTCGCGACGCTCGACGCCCTGAGCGACACCGTCGACGAGGGACACGAGCGGGAGCAGGTGCGCCAGACCATCTCGCTCGTCGAGCGGATGCCCGGCAGTTCGGCGTTCAGGACGCGGATCACGAAGTACACCTCGCGGGACATGGCCGAGGCGTTCGTCGGGTCGGTGCTCTTCGCGCTGCCCCTGCTCGTCGAGGGCGGCGTCTTCGAGATCGCGGCCTGGTTCGCCTCGGTGACGCCGGCCGGCGTGCCCGTCTTCCTGATCGTCCACGTGGGGTTCGTGCTGGTGATAACCGCCGGGCTGCTGTACTCCGCCGACTTCAGGCAGATCGAGATCAGCCACCCGATCCTCGGGATCGTCCCGCGGCGCTACGCCGGGATCCTGCTCGTCTCGCTGTTCACGTCCGTGCTCATGATGTTCCTCTGGGGGCGACTCCACGAGGGCGATCCCGCCGCGCTCGAACGGCTCTCCCGGGTGGCGTTCGTCTGGGCCGGGGCCGCGTTCGGCGCGAGCCTCGGCGATATTTTACCGGGCGAGTCGCAGGGAGAGGACATCAACGACTTGGACCTCTCCCTGACCCTCGCCTCCGACGACTGACCGGCTCCGACCCCGCGTCGCGGCCGCCGTTTCCACACCTTTTTCGCCGCGGCGACCGTACCCATGTACATGTCAGCGTTACGTGAAGCGCTCCGGGACCTCCCGGACGCGGTGTTTGCGGACCTGCTCGAATCAGATGACGGGTACGTCCTCGTCGTCGACCTCCCGGGCGCGACCGCGGAGACGACAGAGGTTCTCGCCGAGGACGGTCGGATCGTCATCGAGGGCCGCCGCGAGAAGGGGGTCCCCGAGGGGTTCCGCTACGTCCGCGAGGACCGGCCGCTGTTCCTCGACGCGGAACTCCCGCTTCCGAGCGACGCCGACGGAAGCGGCGCGGACGCCGAGATCGACCGTGGGGTTCTCGAAGTGACTATCCCGAAGCGGACCGGCGACGTCACCCGCACGATCCCGGTCGACGACGGCGACGAGGCCGACGGCTCCGACGACGAGGCCGACGCCTGACGGGTGGTCACGCTGGTTAACCTTCGCGCCTACTGGCGGTTCGTCGTGGTCATTCGGCAGTTCTCGCCGCTGATCGTCGCTTACTGGCGGGACCGAAAGCGGTTCCTCCTGTTCGGCGGGAGCCGCGAGGTCGACGCGGAGACCCAGCGGGAGCGGGCAGCGATCCTCCTCGACATCCTGCTCACCCTCGGCCCGACGTTCATCAAACTCGGACAGATCCTCTCGACTCGCCCGGACATCCTCCCGCCGGCCTACATCGACGTGCTGGAGGGGCTCCAAGACGACGTCCCACCGGCCCCGTGGGAGGAGTCGAAGGTCGTCCTCGAAGACGAGCTCGGGCCCGTCGACGAGACGTTCGACGACTTCGACCGCGATCCGATAAGCGGCGCGAGCCTCGGACAGGTGTACACCGCTCGCTACCAGGGGAACGACGTCGCGGTGAAGGTCCGTCGGCCGGGGATCGAGTCGCTCGTCGAGGCCGACCTCCGGACGATCCGCTGGTCGATCCCGATCGTGAAGCGGTTCACCGGCAGCGGGCAGGCGTTTTCGCTGGAGAACCTCTCCGACGAGTTCGCGAAGACGATCCGCGAGGAGATGGACTACCGGCGCGAGCGGGAGATGCTCGAGGAGATCAAAGCGAACTTCGCGGGCGACGACCGGATCCGGATCCCCGACGTCTACGAGGCTGCCTCGGGCCCGCGCGTGCTCACGATGGAGTACATCGGCGGGACGAAGATCAGCCGGGTCGACGAGCTCGACGCCGCGGGGCTCGACCGGACCGCGATCGCGAAGACGCTCCAGGAGGTGTACCTCCAGATGATCATCGCCGACGGCGTGTTCCACGCCGACCCGCACCCGGGGAACCTCGCGGTCGACGGCGAGGGCGCGGTGATCTTCTACGACTTCGGGATGTCCGGGCGGGTCGACCCGTTCGTCCAGGAGAAGATCGTCGAGTTCTACGTCGCGGTCGCCAGACAGGACACCGACGCGATCCTCGATACCCTGATCTCGATGGGGACGCTCTCGCCGGAGGTCGACCGCGACGTGATGGGCGAGGTGATGGAGCTCGCGATCGCCGACGCCCGCGGCGAGGAGATCGAACAGTACCGCGTCAACCAGATCATCGAGCAGGTGGAATCAACCATCTACGAGTTCCCGCTACGGCTCCCCCGCAACCTCGCGTTGGTCCTCCGTGTCGCCACCGTCGTCGAGGGGGTCTGTGTCACCCTCGACCCCGAGTTCGACTTCATCGCGACCGCGACCGACTACCTCGAGGCCGAGGGGTACTACGAACAGACCGCCCGCGAGATCGCCGAGGACGCCGGCAGACAGCTCCAGCGAACGACGGAGTCGCTTTTCACCGTCCCGCCGAAGGTCGACGCGTTCCTCGACCGGACGAACCGCGGGGACCTCCACGTGGACGTCACGATCCAGGACGAGTCCCGGGTACTGGACAAACTGGCGATGCGGATCGCCTACTCCGTGCTGCTCGCGGTCGGCGTCCTCTCCGCGACGATCCTCTACTCGTTCGCCGATGAGTGGCGGATCGCGGCGGTCGTCCTCCTGCTCGCGGCCCCGCTCGCGGTCGCGTTGTACCGGTCGTTCC
>NZ_JAWOBM010000023.1:0-2686 GCF_046498025.1 Halorubrum sp. | reverse complement strand
GAGGAGGTCGAGGTACTCGTCCTCCTCGACGGCGACGACGTCGAGGCGGTGTCGGCCGCCGCGTACGGCGTCCTGGAGTACCTCGACGCGGGCCGCGTCGACGAGCGGCTGGCGTTCGACGCGCCGTCGGAGTCGCTCACGTACCACGGCCACTGCAACCAGAAGGCGACGAACAAGGACCACCACGCGGTCGGCGTGCTCCGCCGCGCCGGCTACGACGTGGACCCGCTCGACTCCTCCTGCTGCGGGATGGCGGGCTCGTTCGGCTACGAGTCGGAGCACTACGACCTCTCGAAGGCGATCGGGCGGATCCTCTTCGACCAGGTGGACGAGAGTCACGGCGAGACGGTGACCGCGCCGGGCGCCTCCTGCCGCTCACAGCTGGGCGACCGTGACGCGGACGCCGAGAACCCGCCGCACCCGATCGAGAAGGTCGCCGAGGCGGTGACCGGCCCCGCGCCCGACGCCGTCGCCGAGGCCGGCGCCGCCGGGGCGACGAGCCCGTCGCCGGCCGACGACTGAGTCGGCGGTCACCGTCCTCGCCGCTTTTCCGGTTCTCTTCTCGTCGACCGGCGGCCGCGTCGCTCTCGCGTCGCCGTCAGCGTTATTTAAGAAGAGACGCGCCGCCGCGCCGCTCCCGCGGTCAGAAGACGCCGGGGAACAGCACGTAGCTGAACAGCAGACACAGCAGGCCGACGCCCGCCGAGTAGTACAGCAGCGGGATCATGTTCAGCCGCATCACCCGCCCCTCCTGTCCGAGGAGGCCGACCGTCGCCAGCGCGGCGACGAGGTTGTGGATCGCGACGAGGTTCCCGATGGCGCCGCCGACGGCCTGCGCGCCGACGATGATCGTCCGCGGGAGCCCGAGCTGCGTCGCCGCCTCGAACTGGAACGCGCCGAAGGTGATGTTCGAGACGGTGTTCGACCCGGCCATCGCCGCGCCCAGCGCGCCGATCAGCGCGGCGACGGCGGGGTACGCGATACCGAGGGTATCGGCGGTCGTCTGCGCGAGCAGGACGATCATGCTGCCGACCTCGGGCGCGCCGGGATGCGCCCCGGACTGGAGCATCACCTGCACCATGGCGATGACGAACACCAGCGCGATGAACGGCGAGACGATCTTCCGGCCGGCCTCCGTCCACGCGTCGCCGACCTCCCGACCCGACATGCCGAAGATGGGGATCGCGAGCAGGGCGCTGACGATCAGCCAGAAGCCGGGGACGCTCATCCACGCGAAGCTCCCGCCGAGGTCCGTGCCGAAGAGGTCGCTGAAGCCGATGACGAAGGGGTCGCTGCCGATGAAGGTCGAGATCGGGTCGACCGCGCGGGTGATGACCAGCAGGATCACCAGCGCGATGTACGGCGACCACGCCTTCAGCAGCGACATGTCCTCGTCGACGTCGCTGATGTCGGCCGCCTCGGCTTCCGGCGAGACGCCGCCGCGAGTCTCGGCGCCGCCGCCGTTCGAGCCGTTCGACTGCCCCGGCTCGATCGTCCCGACCCAGTGGTCTTTCCACTGGTCGCGCTCCGGGAACTCCCAGTCCTCGTCAGGCAGGAGGTACCCCGCCCGCAGAACGCTCAGGACGATCGCGCCGCCGACCATCGAGCCGATGAGCGCCGGGAACTCGGCCGTGAGGAACCACGCCGAGATCCAGTACGGGACCGCGAAGGAGATCCCCGCGAACAGACACAGCGGCGCGACCTCCCACGCCGGTGCCAGCGAGCGCTCGTCGGGGTCACCGAAGAAGTAGACGACCATGCCGACCGCGAACAGCGGCATCACGAACCCCACCAGGGCGTGATACGTCGCCGCCCACGCCGCCACCTCGACGGAGAACGCCTCCACGGTCATTCCGCCCCCCTCGATCGCGGTACGCGTGAACTCGACGTCACCGAGCGGGTCTTGGATACCGACGATGATCGGCGTCCCCACCGCGCCGTACGTGACGGCGATGATGTGTCCGATGATCGCCGCGACGACCGCCGCGAGCGCGGGGAAGCCGAGCCCCAAGAGCAGCGGCGCGACGACCGCGGCCGGCGTCCCGAACCCGGCAGCGCCCTCGATGAACGTCGCCATGAAGAAGGCGATCAGGACGATCTGGACGCGCCTGTCGTCGCTGACCGTCGCGAATCCCCGGTTGATCCGGTCGAACGCGCCCGCCTCCATCAGGGTGTACAGGAGGACGAGCGCGCCGAAGACGATCCAGAGGATCGTGATCGCGGTGATGACGCCGACGGCGGACGCCGCCGCCAGCCAGTTCACCGGCATGTTCCACGCGAAGTAGCCGACCACCAGCGCCGCCCCCCACGCCAGCGGCATCGCGCGCGTCGCCGGCCAGAGGAACCCGACCAACAGTACCCCGGCGAGAAGCAGCGGAACCGCGGCGATCGCGACGTCGACCGCGGTCGTCATGGCGCCCCCTCCCGACTACTCTCGTTCACTCGATTTCGACACCAACTCATGTGACGGGTTGTCATCCTCATACGACGCGAGTGACATCACAGTCATTCATGATAAAAGCTAACCTTCGAGCAACAGACATCTCACGTCGAGGCGAGCCCTCGTCGCGGCGGTCGGAGCGACGCGGCTGCCGTCGCCGTCGCGACCGTTCCCTTCGGTCGTCACGCCGCGAACGGCAGCCGTACGAGTGTCAGAACAGCGATACACCTGCCCGAGAAGTCATGT
>NZ_JAWOBM010000022.1:0-34608 GCF_046498025.1 Halorubrum sp. | reverse complement strand
GAGGGCCGGTCCATCTCCGCGTCCTGTCCGGTCGGCTTGCCGAGGTCGTCGGCGTCGGCGGTCGCGTCGAGCACGTCGTCGCGCATCTGGAACGCGACGCCGACGCGCTCGGCGTACTCGCCGAACGAGTCGATCGCGTGGGGGTCGGCGCCGCCGGCGACCGCGCCGAGCTCGGCGGCGGCCCGGAACAGCGCGCCGGTCTTCCGTCGGGCGAGCTCCATGTACTCCGGCTCCGTCGTCGGGCGGTCGGCGAGCTCCGTCGCCTCGCCCTCGCCGAGCTCGACCATCGCCTCGGCGACGGTCCGCATGGCGCGGGGCTCCGTCGAGAACAGCCCGAACGCCTCGCCCAGCAGGCCGTCGCTGGCGATGATCGCGGGGCCGTACCCGAACTCGGCCCACGCGGAGGGGGTGCCGCGCCGGACCTCAGAACGGTCGATGATGTCGTCGATGACGAGCGACGCGTTGTGGACGAACTCGATGCCGGCCGCGAAGTCGACGGCGTCGTCGGGGTCGCCGTCGAACGCCTCGCAGGCGAGGATCGTCACCGCCGGACGGACTCGCTTGCCGCCGGCGAGCACGACGTGGCCGACCTCGTCGGACAGCTCGTCGGGCTCGACTTCGTCGATGACGGCCTCCAGCCGGTTCTCGACGAGCGCGACCCGGCGCTCCAGGTACTCCATCTATCGCCCGGAGGAGCCGGTCGCGCAAAGGCCTAACGGAACGGCGGCCGCGAGCGCTTACCTGAATTCGATGCCGAGGTCGTGCAGGCCGTCGTTGTTGCTGGCGACGTTGATAAGGAGGGGGGTGAGTCCCTCGATCTCGGGCGCGTTGGCGATTCCGCCGGCGTCGAGCGCACGGAGCCCCTCGATCCCCTCCGCGACGTCCGTGACCGTCCGCTTGGCGTCCTCGTCGTCGCCGATCACGAGCGTGTCGATCCCGAGGTCGGCGTCGAGGTTCGCGAGCCGGCCCGCCGCGAGGTTGTGGAACGCGCCGACGACGTCGACGCCCTCCGGCGAGGCGTCCGCCGCGATCCGCGTCACCGAGCCCGCGCCCGGCCTGTGGTAGTGGAACCCCTCGTCGTCGCGTTTCATCCCCGTCGCGGGGGAGACGAGGACGTCGCCGTCGTCAAGCTCGTCCGCGATCGCCTCGACCGTATCGCCGACGTGGTACGGCGGGACGGCGAGGACGACGACCTTCGCCGCGGCCGCGACGACCGCGTTCTCGTCGCCCTCGACCGTCGCGTCGAGGCCGCGGCTCTCCAGCTCCGTGGTGTACTCCTCGGCCTTGTTCTCGGCCTTCTCGGCCTCTCGCGAGCCGATCGAGACGCGGTGAGACGTGTCGGCCGCCAGCCGGAGGGCCAGCCCCTCGCCGATGTCGCCGGTACCGCCGAGTATCGCGATCTTCATACGACACGTGGGGTCGCTCGCGTCTTAGGGGTTGCGTGACCGGCCGTCCTCGCCACCGTTCGGGTCGGGGTTCATGTACGCCGGTCGCCTACCGAACGCATGAGTACTACCCCGTCGCTCGCGCTCCGCTACGTCGCCTGCGACGCCTGCGGAACGGTGTTCGCGCTGCCCGACGACCCCGCGGAGCCGGACGCCTGCGGCCGGTGCGGCGCCCGACCCCTCCGCGAGCTCCGCGGTATCTGCGGACCGGACGCCTACTTCGCTCCCTGAGGCCGGCGACCCGCCGTTCGCGGGTGGTGGCCACTCGATCGCCGCCGTCGAGTCGGGGCCGTTGAGACCGGTGAGCGCGGTCGCGACGACCCCTCAGTCAGCGCCGGCCGCGTCGCGCTCGCCGGCCGCGTCGCCTTCGGCGGCCTGCTCGACGGTGACCGCCGAGTGCTTGAACTCGGGGATCCCCGCGTCCGGGTCGAGCGCGTCGCCCGTCAGGGCGTTCGCGAGCGGTTCCGGGTAGTGGAACGTACAGAACGTCACGCCCTCGCGGACCGCCGGCGTGACCTCGGCCGTCGCCTCGACGGTCCCGCGCTCGTTCGAGACCGTCACCCGGTCGCCGTCCTCGATCCCGCGGTCGGCCGCGTCCGCCGGGTGGATCTGGAGCGCGTCCTCGCCGCGCATCGCCACGAGCCGGTCCGACCGCCGGCTGAGCGCCCCGCTGTTGAAGTGCTGGAGCACGCGCCCGGTCGTGAGGGTCAGCTCGCCCGCCTCGAGGGCGTCCGCGGGCGGGACCGGGTCGACGACCGCGAGCGGCGCGGTGCGCTCGCCGGTCGAGAACGTCCCGGCGTGTAACACGTCCGTCCCGGCGTCGTCGTCGGCCGAGAAGGGCCAGCGCTGGTAGCCGTCGCCGATCCCCTCGTAACTTATTCCCTCGTAGACGGGGGCGACCCGCGTCAGCTCGTCGAAGGCCCTCGCCGGTCCGTCGTACGCGAACGCGTCGGGCCGGTCGGTCAGTCGACGCCCGAGCGCACACAGTATCTCGAAGTCGCGCCTGGCGTTCCCGGGGAGGTCGGCGTTGGGCCGCATCCGCATCACGCGGCGGTCGGTGTTCGTCACGGTGCCGGCCTTCTCGGCCCACGCACTCCCCGGGAGCACCACGTCCGCGTGGGCCGCGGTCGCCGTCTCGAACAGGTCGACGACGACGCAGAAGTCGAGCTCCTCGAACGCCGACGCGACCGCGGACGCGTTCGGCTCGGTGACCGCCGGGTTCTCGCCGAAGACGACCGCCGCCCGCACCTCGTCACCGAATCGGTGGGTCGCCTCGACCTCGGTGAGCCCGGGCTCGGCCGGCGGCTCGACCCCCCACTCCGCGGCGACGCGCTCGCGGGCGTCCGGGTCCGTCACGGACTCGTAGCCGGGGAGCACGCCCGGGAGTCCGCCGACGTCGCTGGCGCCCTGCACGTTGTTCTGGCCCCGGAGGGGGTTCACGCCGGTGCCGGGTCGCCCGACGTTGCCGGTCAGCAGCGCGAGGTTGAGCAGGGTGTGGACGTTGTCGGTGCCGCAGCGGTGCTGGCTCGTCCCCATCCCCGTCACAATCGCGGCGCGGTCCGCCTCGCCGTACGCCCGGGCCGCCTCGCGGAGGGCCGCCGGCTCGACGCCGGCTGCCCGGGCGTTCGCCGCGACGTCGACGTCGGACAGGTGCTCGCGCAGCCGGTCGAACCCGGTCGTCCGTTCGGCGAGGAACGCCTCGTCGACGAGGTCCTCCTCGACGAGGACCGCGGCGATCGCGTTCGCCACTTCGATGTCGGTGCCGGGGCGCAGCGGGAGGTGCACATCGGCCGCCTCGGTCGTGTCGTTCGCGCGGGGGTCGACGTGAACCAGCGTCGCGCCGTCGCGGATCGCCGGGAGAAGGTACGACCGGAACGCGACGGGGTGCTGTTCCGCCGGGTTCGCGCCGTTGACGAAGATGCAGTCCGCCCCCCGCAGGTCGTCGAGGGTGTTCGTCATCGCGCCGGCGCCGAGCCGGTCGCTCATCGCGGCGACGGTCGAGGCGTGACAGAGGCGCGCGCAGTTGTCCACGTTGTTCGTCCCGAGGACCCGCGCGAGCTTCTGCAGGACGTAGTTCTCCTCGTTCGTGCAGTTCGAGGAGGCGAAGAACTGCACGGCGTCCGGGCCGTGTTCGTCGATCACCCGCCCGATCCCGTCGGCGACGCGGTCGAGCGCCTCCTCCCACGGCGCCGTGACGAAGCGACCGCTGTGCCTGACGAGCGGCTCGGTCAGGCGGTCCTCGTGGTCGACCACGTCGAACGCGGCCGCGCCCTTCGGACAGATCTCTCCGCGCGCGTTCACCGGTCCCTCGACGCCGGTCGCGCTCCCGCCGCCGGCGTACTCGATGGTACAGCCGACGCCGCAGAACGGACAGACGCTTTGGTTCGACTCGAAGCTCCGCTCGGTCGGGTCCGTCATCGCGTCGACAGAGGGGCTCCACGGCCCTCCCGGTGCCACCGGAGTAGCGTGGTGTTTTAAATATTCACCTCGCGCTCCGCGGCGGAACACGAGTGCGGCCGCCGATTCCCCCGCGGCCGCGCCGCCGGTCAGCCCGTCACGACGTCGCCGGCGACCGGGGCGACGACGCGACCGAGCGACAGGAGGCCGGCGGTGACGAGGCAGGCGGCGAACGCGATCGTCCCGAGCTTCCCGCCGAACCCGACGACGTACGGAGCGGCCCCGACGAACGCGACGCCCGTGAGCCCGCCGGCGAGCAGCATCGCGCCGGGACCGGGGATCCGTTCCGGCGTCGCCATCCCGGCGAACGAGGCGCAGAAGGCGACGGCCGCGACCGCGTCGCCGGCGGCGAACAGCGGCGGACAGACGGTCCCGGCGACGAGCCCGACGACCGCGGAGCCGACGACCGGCCCGTGGTCGAGCCGGACGCTCACGGCGAACGTGGCGAGCGCGGCGACCGTCGCCGCGACGACCAGCCCCCCCGCGAGGGTCGGCTCCGGAACCGACCCCGTTCCGGGGGCGAGCCCGCCGAGCGCCGCCACCGTCAGGCACCCGACGAACGCGGTCGTCCCGAGCTTCCCGCCGAACCCGTTGAACGCGCGCTTGGCGGCCACGAAGACGGCGGCGGCGACGCCCCCCGCCGCGGCCACCGACCCGAGGTCGGCGGCGGCCGCCGGGGTCGCCATTCCCACGAACGAGCCGCAGTACGCCGGGGCGCCGTACGTCTCGGTCAGGAGGTACGCGCAGAGCCCGACGAGCGCGGACGCCACGACCGGCCCGACGCCGACGCGAACGGAGAGCGCGTAGGTGACCGGCGCCGCGACGGCCACGGCGGCCGCGTTGCCGAGATCGGTTCGCGTGACGCGGAACTCGTCGGTCCGCAACGCCCACCTGACCTCCCTCGCGGCGGCGTACCCGAGGCCCGTCGCGGTGATCGCGACGGCGAGGACGCCGATCAAGAGCGCGGTGTCGGCCCCCGTCCCGTCCGCCAGGCCGGCGGCCGCCGCGACGCTCATTCCCGCTCCGGCACCCCCCAGGGAGACCGCTCCGACGGCGTGGGTCGCTCGGTGCACGACCGCGGCTCCGGGCCGCGAACCGATACCGACCGACCCACAGTAGTGCGGGTGTTCTCGGGGTCACCCCGGGCGACCCGCCTCGTCTGGGATCAGGCCTTTGTGTCCGTCGCCCCACCCTCGATCCGATGGGAACCGGACGCGAACCGACTGACGAGCGCGCGGGAGAGGCTCCCGAGGGCGTCCGCGCCGGCGTCGCTGTCCACGGCGCGCGGAACTGCCCGGTCGTCGCGGCCTCGACCGCCCACGACGGCCCGATCACGGGCGTCAACTGGACGCACGCGGGCGACACGCACACCGAGGAGTTCCGCGCCCGCGACCCGGAGGCGGTCGACCGCGCGGCGGACGTCCCCGCCGCCGCGTCGGTCGTCGACCTCGGCGACGAGCGCGTGTACCGGTACGACCGCCCGCGCGACGGGGAGTGCGCCTGTCGGGTCATCGAGGAGCTCGACTGTCCGATCGCCGACGCGCGCGCCGAGGACGGCGTCCTGCTCCTCACGCTCCACCTCCCCGACCTCGAACGCCTCCGCGACATCGTCTCGGCGCTCGACGGCATCGCCGACCGGGTCGAGGTCCGCTACCTCGTCCACGGGGCGGCCGACGGCGACGGGGTGCCGGACCGGACCCTCGTCGACCGCGGCAGACTCACCGACCGCCAGTGCGAGGTACTGCGCACCGCCTACGACATGGGGTACTTCGAGCGCCCCCGCGACGCCAACGCGAGGGCGGTCGCCGAGGCGCTCGACATCGCCCCCTCGACGTTCGCCGAGCACCTCGCGGCGGCACAGCGGAAGCTGTTGGAGGAGACGCTGGCCGGCGAGTGACCGGTCGCCCGCGGCGAGGATTTATAAGCGGACTTCGCGCGAGGTCGGTCAGCCGAGGCCGCCGAACCCGAGCGCCGCGAGGTCGACGTTGTCGGCGACGAGGTCGGCGGCGCGGTCGTAGGGGGAGCGCTCGCCCGCCCCCGCGGTCGCGCCTCCTCCGCCCTCGCCCCCGCCAGCCCCGGTCACCGGTCGCGGCTTCCCCGCCGCCGCGAACACCCGTTCCACGAACGCCTCGCGGACGCCCTCGTTCTCGAAGAGGCCGTGGAGGTACGTCCCGAGCGCCCGGTCGGTCGCCGCGCTCTCCGGGCCCAGCGGCCGGGCGACCGCCGCCGTGGGCGACGACCGGCCCATGTGAATCTCGTAGCCGGTCGCGGTCCCGTCCGCGCCGGCGAGCGGCCCGACCCCGTCGACCGACCGCGTCACGCGCTCCACGCGCTTGTCGGTCGCGAAGCGCGTCTCGACCGGGAGCACGCCGACGCCCTCGACCTCGGTCCGCGCGCCGGTCCCCTCCATGTCGGCGTTCGTCAGTCGCTCGCCGAGGATCTGGTAGCCGCCGCAGAGGCCGACGATCGGGCCCGCGAACCCGTGGAGCGCGTCGTCGAAGCCGGCGTCGCGGAGCGCGAGCAGGTCGTCGACGGTGTTCTTCGAGCCGGGGAGGACGACCGCGTCGGCGTCGGCGAGGGGGTCGGTCCCCCCGCCGGAGCCGTCGAGCGGGACGTACGCCACCCGAACCCCCGACTCGCGCGCCAGCGGCTCCAGGTCGGTGAAGTTCGAGATCCGCGGGAGCCGCGGGACGGCGATCCGGACCGCGTCGGCGTCCGCGACCCCGTCGTCCGCGCCGAGGGGGTTCGCTCCGTCTCCGCCCCGACCCCCGTCCGCGTCCGGCAGCGAGAGGCTGTCCTCTGCGGGGAGGCCGGGGTCGTCGTGCGGGACGACGCCGACGATCGGGACGCCCGTTCGGTCCTCGATCTCCGCGATGCCGGGCGCCAGGAGGGAGGGGTCGCCGCGGAACTTCGTGACGACCGCGCCGGCGACGCGCTCGCGGACGTCGTCGGGGAGGAGTTCGAGCGTCCCGTAGAGGCTCGCGAAGGCGCCGCCGCGCTCGATGTCGACCGCGATCAGGACCCGCGCGTCGGCGAACCGGGCGCACTCGACGTTCGCGAGGTCCCGGTCGTGGAGGTTGATCTCGGCGATGCTGCCCGCGCCCTCGGCGACGATCACGTCGTGGTCGGCGGCGAGCCGGCGGTGCGCCGCGACGGCGGCCTCGCGGGCGGTCTCCCAGTGCGACTCGTAGTACTCGCCGGCCGCGTAGTGACCGACGGCCTCGCCGTCGACGATCAGCTGGCTCTCGCCGTCGCCGCGGGGCTTGAGCAGCACGGGGTTCACGTCGGTCGTCGCCGGGAGCTCGGCCGCCCGCGCCTGCACGAACTGGGAGACGCCGACCTCGCCCCACTCGCCGTCCGGAGCGAGCGCGACCCGGGCGTTGTTGCTCATGTTCTGGGCCTTGAACGGGGCGACCGCGACCCCGTTCCGGGCGAGGTGTCGGCAGAGCCCGGCCGCCAGCGTGCTCTTGCCGGCGTGGCTCGCCGTGCCGGCGATCAGAACCGTATCGGCGTCGAGTTCGGGGTCGGTCACGGGCGCCTCCGACGGGGCGCGCGTCGCGGCCGGGCCATCGGTCTCAGTACTCCGTCCCCCGCCGGGCGCGGTGGCCCGCGTCGAACGGGTGGGCGACCTTCCGGACGTTCGTGATCAGGTCCGCGACCCCCTCCAGATACGCCGGCTCCGCGTGGCTCCCGGTGAGGACGAGTTCGAGCCCGTCGGGCTTCGACTCGGCGAGCGCGACGACGTCGTCGGGGTCGACGAGCCCGCGGTCGGCCGCGTACAGCAGCTCGTCTAAGATCAGCATGTGGACGCCGTCGTCGGGGTCGCCGTCGAGCGGGAGCGGGGCGGAGAGGTCGGCGTCGGCGGCGCCCGCGACGAGCGCCTCGGCGCGCTCGAAGGCGGCCGACGCCTTCGCCTCGTGCTCGTCGTCCGCTGACCCGTCGAGCAGCCCGTGCCAGCCGTAGTGACCGGCGTTCTCGTAGGTGAACCCCGGCATCGCGGCGATCGCGTTGTACTCGCCCCTGACGCCCTCGACGCTGTCGGCGCCTCCCTTCATGAACTGGAGCATGTGGACGCGGTAGCCGTGCCCCGCGGCCCGGAATCCCATTCCCATCGCCGCCGTGGTCTTGCCCTTCCCGTCGCCCCACCAGGCCTGCACGAGCCCGAACTCCTCGGGCGCGGCCGGCTCGATCGGCTCCGGCTCGGGGGTCGCGCCGCCGCCGGGCGTCCGGGTCGCGGGGATCTCGTCGGTCGATTCGCCGTCAGCCGTCTCGTCGGTGTCGTCGTGTGTCATAATTTAAATACCTCCGCCCGCTCGTCGGCGACGACGCCGTGTTCGGCGTCGCCGGCCGGGCCGGGCAGGTCGCCGTCCGGGTACCGCGACCGCAGGCTCGCGCGGACCGCGTCCCGGACGCAGACGCGGGCCGCCGCGCCGACCGGCGTGGCGCTGCCCGAGAACGCCGCCGGCTTTCCGTCCGGGTCGTCGGCGACCACGACCGCGTCGCTGGTCGTCCCCGGCACGCCCGCGGTCGCGAGCAGCGTCGCCGCCTTCGCCTCGGCCGCGACGGCGACGAGGTTCGCCGCGGCGCCGTCCGCGAGCCGCCGGGTCGTCCCGACGATCAGGTTGACCGTGCCGGGTCGCCGGGGCGGTTCCGCGTCCGTCGCCTGATCGTCGCGCCCCGTCTCGGCCGCGTCGCCCGCGCCGTCCGCGTCGCCCGCGCCGTCCGCCGCCGGGTCCATCGGGAGCATCGCCGGGTTCGAGAGCCCGACGGTCGCGTACGCGACGACGGGTCCGCGGCGGGCGCCCCGCGCGTGCTCCATCGAGACGCCGGTGAACAGGGTCGGCGGGTCGCCGCCGCGTCCCGCGTCGCTCTCGCTTTTAAACCCCGCCCGCGCCAGCCGCTCGTCGCGGTACGCGCCGAGGTCGGTGCGCTCGAACCCCTCCGGGACGGCGACGTTGTAGGCGGCGGGCCCGCGCGAGCGACCGCCGCTCCACCCGGTCGAGAGCCAGCGCGTCCCCGGGCGCCGCAGGCGGAGGACGCCGTCGCGCACGGTCGCCTCAAACATCGTCGCCCTCCGCGGTCGTTGTCGCGCCGTCGTCCGTCCTCCCCTCTCCCACGCCGAGCGCCGAGAGCAGCCGGTCGTTCTCGGCGGGCCGGCGCACCGCGACGCGGACGTGCGAGTCGAGCCCGCGGAAGGTGGTCGCGTCCCTGACCGCCACGCCGCGCTCGCGGGCGTCCCGGACGACCGCCTCGACCGACCGGCCGTCCGGCCCGACGTCGAGCAGCAGGAACGGCGCGTCGGAGGGGGAGACGCCGTAGCGCTCGCCGAGGGCCTCGCGCATTCGGGACCGCTCCGAACGGACGCGCTCGCGGGTCTCATTTATAAACTCCTCCCGCCGCATGCAGTGCGCGCCGGTCGCGAGGGCCGGGGCGCTCAGGTTCCACGGCCGTCGGACGTTCGAGAGCGCGGCGCCGAACGCGCCCGTCGCGACCGCGAACCCCGCCCGGATCCCGGGCAGGCCGAACAGCTTCGTGAGCGAACGGGCGACGACGACCCCGTCGGTCCCCGCGAGCGACGGGCGGTCGGTGAACCCGAGGAACGCCTCGTCGACGAGCAGGGGCGTTCCGGCCTCGCGACACCGCGCCGCGAAGCGATCCAGCGTTTCGCGGTCGGACGCGGCCCCGGTCGGGTTGTTCGGATTGCAGACGACCGCGAGCGCGTGGCCGCTCGGGTCGGCGTCGGGGACCTCGCCCGCCGGAACGAACGCGGGCTCGCCCCCCTGCAGCCGCACCTCGCGGGCGTACTCGCCGAAGCTCGGTGCCGGAACGAGCGCGGTCTCGCCCGGGTCGACCGCGAGCGCGACCGCCGCCCGGATCGCGGCGAGCCCGCCGGGTGCCGGGATCACGTCCTCGGGGGCGCAGCCGACGTACTCGGCCGCGGCCGCCCGGAACGCCGTCGGCGGCTCCGGGGGATAGCTCCGCGCGTCGGCGAACGTCTCGCGGTAGAGTCCCTCGACGCCCTCGGGGACCTCGGGGTTGGTGTTCGCCGAGAAGTCCAACAGGTCGGGGTCGTCGCTGCTTCCGTGGGGCGCGCGGTCGAGGTCGATGGCGTCGTCGAGGTTCATGGGTGTCTTCAGTCGTCGTCCGCGTCGGCCTCCCGGTCGGCGAGCAGTCGCTCCGCCGCCCGCACGTCCGACGGGTAGTTGACGTTGACGGCGAGCCGGACGTCCTCGGTGAGGTGAACGGCGGCGTCGCCGTCGTCGCTCTCTTCTGCGTCGCCGCGTTCGGTCTCACTCCGCCCCCCGACGACGTTGATTCCGGCGGGGACGACCTCGCGCCCGTCGATCTCGCTCGTCGCGTCGGCGCTGACGCCGAGCTCGCGCTTGCGCGCCGCGGGGACGCAGACGGTGAGCGACGACGACGCGTCGTCGTCGCCGGCGGCCCGAGCGGCGTCGATCACGCCGTTCACGGCCGCGGCGTCCACGAGCGGGAGGTCGGCGGCGACGGTCAGGAGGGGCGGCGGGGCCGCGTCGGCGCTCTCCGCCCCGACCCGCTCCATCGCGTACTGCAGGTCCGCGACGTAGCCGTCGCCCGGGGCGTCGATCACGCGGAGCCCCGGCCGCTCTCCACCCTGCCGTCGCTCGAGGAGGTGCTCCCGCGTCGCCGGCGCGTGCGGCGAGACGACCGCGTGCGTCGTCTCGACGCGGCTCTCGGCGAGCGCGTCGAGCGCGCGGTCGACCATCGGTCGCCCTCCGATCGGGATCAACGGCTTTTCCGTTCCGTCACCGAGTCGCGTCCCCCGGCCGCCGCACATCACAAGCGCGTCCACGCGATCACCCCCGCGTGCAGCGCGGCGACCCGCGCGAGCTCGTTCGTCGCGCCGAGCACGTCGCCGGAGACGCCGCCGAGCCGTCGACGGGCCCACCGTCGGAGCAGCCCCGCCGTCGCCAGCGCGGCGAGGAGCGCGGCGACCCCCGGCAGGACCCGCGGCCACGCGAGCAGCGCCGCCGGCGCCGCGAGCGCCAGAGCCGCGAGCGCGTCGCGGGGCGCCGTCCCCTCGGTCAGCGCGGAGCCGAGCCCCTCGTGGGCCGCGTCGCCGACGCAGACGAGCGTCGCGGTCGCGGCCTTCGCGCCGACCTCGGCGGCGACGACGATCCCGGTCGCCGTGAGGAGCTCGTTCCGCGCGGTCGCGGCCTCGATGAGTCCGAGGGCGGCGGTCGCCAGCCCGAGGACGACGGCGACGAGCGCGACCGTCCCGCCGACGCCGAGCGCGGAGTCCTTCAGGACCTCTCGGCGGTCGTCCGGCGTCCCGTGGACGACCGCCGCGTCGCCGAGGTCGGCCACCCCGTCGAGGTGGGTGATCCCGGTCACGGCGTACACGGCGAGCGGGAACGCCAGCGCGACGGTCGGAGCCGGGACGGGCGCGAGCAGGGGGAGCGCGACGAGCCCGCCGACGAGGTAGCCGACGACCGGGAACGTCCACGGCGCCCGCCCGAACGCCTCCCACGCCGCCTCGCTCCGGCCGACCGGGACCCGGGTGAGGAAGCCGAGCGCGCCCCGGAGCGCGGCCGCGGTCATCCGATCACCCCCGCGAGCGACGGGGACAAGCCGCCCGACAGCAGCCACCCGACCGCGAGCAGCCACCCCGCCGTCCCCGCGACGGCGACGCCGCCGGCGACGCCGACGAGCCGGACCGCGCGCTCCGCGTCGGCGACGGTCGGGGACGCGGCGGCCGCGTTGAGCGCGTAGTGTCCCGGCTTCGCCAGCCGCACGTCGAGCGCGGCCGCCGCGGTCGCCATCGGCCACCCGGAGTTCGGCGACGTCGGCTCCCGCGCCCACGTCCGGGCCCGCGACAGCGTCCCGACCGACCCGGCCGCGAGCGCGAGACACGCCGCGGTCGCGCGGGCAGGGAGGTACATGACCGCGTCGTCGAGGCGGGCGCTCGCCCAGCCGACCGGCTTCGTCCGGTAGCCGAGCATCGAGTCGAGCGTGTTTACGGCCTTCACCCACGCCGCGCCGGCGATCCCCGCGGCGAGCGGGAGGGCGGACGCCGGGGCGATCGCCAGCCCGACCGTCGCCCCGGCCGCGAACCCCGCCAGCGGGGCGACGAAGCCGTCGGCGAGGTTCTCGGTCGCGCTCTCGACGGCCGCGCTCCGGAGGGCCGCCGGCGAGAGGTCGGCGGCGTCCCGCCCCACGAGCGCCCGGACCGACTCGCGGGCCGCCTCCGGGTCCGCCTCGCTCAGCGCGACGACCTCCGCGGTGACCTCGCGCAGCATCCGGAGGCTGACGAACGAGAAGAGGAGCGCGCCGGCGACGAGGACGGCGAGGAGTCCCGGGTCCGCGCCCGCCCGCGGCCAGACGCCCGCCCGCGGCCCGACGCCCGCCGCGACCGCCACGGTCCCGCCGGCGACCGCCGCGGCGACGAGCGGGAGCCCGGTCGCGGCCGCGACGCCGGCGATCCGCGGGCGCGCCCACGATCGATCGACCCGCTCGACGACCGAGCCGAACAGCGCGACGGGGTGGACCCGCCCCGGCGGCTCCGCGACGGCGAGGTCGAGCGCGACCGCGATCGCCAGCGCGGCGGGGGGGGCGAGCACCGGGGCGGAGAGAAGAGCGGTCACGGTCACAGCCCGTCGAGGAACGCGTCGAACGCCCCGCTCTCGGGGTGGACGTGACAGTACGTTCCGAGCGTCCGGTGTTCGGTCAGCCCGTCGCGGTCGCCGTCGATCCCGGTCCCGCGCTCCACGTCGAAGGCGAACCGGGCGTCGCCCGCGACGTCGGCCGCGGAGTAGTGGAACTCGTGGCCCCGCAGGGTCTCCCCCGCCGCGGCCGTCGGGGCGTCCCGCCGCGCCCGCAGCTCGACGTGGTCGAGCGCCTGGTACCGGTCGCGCATCCGCACGTCGGCCGGGAGGACGCCCGCCATCGCGTGCGTCTCGCCCTCGACGGTCGTCAGCGACTCCGCGAGCGCCATCAGCCCGCCGCACTCGCCGAGCACGGGAACGCCCGCCGCCGCCGCCTCGGCGACGTCGGCGAGCGCCGGGCCCTCCGCGAGCGCCGCGGCGTGCAGCTCCGGGTAGCCGCCGGGGAGGTAGACGCCGTCGCAGGGCGGGAGCGGGTCGCCCGCGGTCGGCGCGAACGGCTCGACGGTCGCCCGCTCGCGCAGGCGCTCCATCGTCGCCGGGTACGCGAACCGGAACGCCTCGTCGCGGGCGACCGCGACGCGCGGGCGGTCGCCGGCGGCGCTAGCCGCGTCGCTCGATACGTCTGCCTCCGCCGCCGGCTCCCGCGCGAGGTCGAGCAGCCGCTCCGTCCGAAGCGTTTCGGCGGCGGTGTCCAGCGCGTCCTCGGGCACGGGCGACTCCGCACCCATGTGCAGTCCGAGGTGGCGCTCGGGGACCTCGAGGTCGTCGTTCGGCGGGATCCGACCGAGGTATGTCAGCTCCTCCGGGAGCGCCTCGCGGATCCCGTCCTCGTGGCGGCCGCCGTGCGCGCGCTGGGCGATCACCCCGGCGACGTCGATATCGCGCCCCGCGCGCTCGGCGTACGCCCGAAAGCCGAGCGCGGTCGCCGCGACGCTCTCCATCCCCGCGCTCGCGTCGACGACGAGCGCGACCGGGAGGTCGAGCGCCTCGGCGACCGCGGCCGTGCTCGACCCGTCGCCGTCGTACAGCCCCATCACGCCCTCGACGACGCAGACGTCGCCCGCGCCGCGGGCGTAGTTCCGGCGCAGCCCGTCCGCGCCCTGGAGCCAGAGGTCGAGCGTGCGGGAGGGGCGCCCCGCGACGCGCTCGTGGTGGCTCGGGTCGATGAAGTCCGGCCCCGCCTTCGCCGGCTGGACCGCGCGGCCCGCGCCTTCCAGCGCCCGGATCGCCGCCAGCGTCGCGACGGTCTTCCCGACGCCGGAGCTGACGCCGCCGAGGACGACCCCCCTCACGGCGCATCACCCGCGGTCGGTTCGGGACCGCGCCCGGCGAGCAGTCGGTCCGTGATCGCGCCGACACGCTCGCGCAGGTCGGCGTCGGCGACGCCGGCGCGGTCGGCGAGCGCCAGCGCGCCGCCCATTCCGACGCCCTCCTTCGCCTCGCCGCGGGCGTACGCCCGCATCGCCGGGCGGTCGCTCGCGTCGAACCCGGGGTCGGTCGCGGTCAGCGTCAGGTCGAGATCGTCCGCGAGCCCGGCCACGTCCGCGGTCGGGTCGTCGGCGACGAACGCGGTCGTCGCCAGCGGGAGCCGCCGGTCGACGCCCGCGTGCCGCGCCAGCGCGGCGACCGTCGCCAGCTGGGTGCCGCCCGCGAGGGTCACGTCGACCCCGCGCTCGACGGCGCCGACGACGAGTCCGGCGGCCGCCGCGAGCACGGGGTCGCCCATCAGTCGGACCGCCTCGACGGGGTCGCCCGCGGCGTCGCCGGGAGAGAGCCCGCTCGCGGCCAGCCCCTCCTCGACGACCGCCCGCTTTCTCGCCAGCGGGTTCGCCGCCAGCGACGAGGAGACGACCGGCCGCTCGCCGAGCGCGGTCAGGACGCCGAGCGCGGTCGTCGTCCCGCCGGGGACCGTCTCGCCGACGAGGAGTTCGTGGGGGGCGTTTCCCTCGGCGGCGGCGTCACCGTCGGCGCCCCCCGCGCCCGCTATCGTCCCCGCCAGCCCGCGTCCGCGCTCGAAGACGGCCGCCGCGTCCGGCACCGGCTCGCGCGTTCGGACGTCGCCGCCGGGGGTCGCGTCCGCGTCGAGGACCGACGCCGACGCGGGCGACGTCGGCACCGCCAGTCCCGCGTCGACCCCGACGAATTCGACGTCGACGAGCGCTCGGACCGCCCGGGTGACGACCGCGGGCGTCGGACAGCCGGACGGGCTGACCGGCACCGGCGATCCCGGTGCGGGCCGGCCGTCGGCGACGATCTCCAGGTCCGCGCTCGGCGTGTGTCGTCGGAGCGTCGGATCGGCGCCCGCGGCACTGATGCCGTCGATACCGGCCGTCTCGGTCGCGCCGGCGACGACCGCGAGGACCGGGTCGCTCACGCGGCACCTCCCGCCGACCGCGTCGGTCGAACCCGTCCGACGGCCGCCCTCTCGATGATGCCCACTAGCGGTTGGTTAGCACAAGTCGACTTTAATCGATCGGGATCGGGGGCCGGGCGAGGGGTCGCCTCGGCGGGCCGGTCACAGCTCGTCGGCCGTGCTCACATGCATCCCGACGAAGCGCCACTCGCCGGCCCGCCGTTCGAGCGTGCCGCTCCAGCGCGTCTCGAACGCGCGTCGGTCGCCCGTCGCCGCGTCGGTCCAGGCCATCGACACGTCGTCGCTGAACCACGCGTGGCGGTCCCGCTCGGCGACGTGCAGCGCGCGGCTCGTCACCGCCCAGTCGGTCGTCGTTTCGGTCTGCCGCCGGAGCCCGGCCCGGATCGCGTCCGCGCCGACCAGCCGCTCGGAGATCCCGAACTTCACGGGCTCGTCGTCGCCGTCGTCGGCCGCGGCGAAGTACGGGCCGAGCGGCTCGCCGCCCCGGAGCGCGTCGTAGTAGGCCTCGATCTGCTCGCGTGCGTCCATACTCGGCTCTGCGGCTCCTGACGGAAGTCTCGTTCGGCGCCTCCTCCGCCTACAACAGCCCGCCGACCGTGAAGACGACGTAGCAGAGTCCCACGAGCAGCCCGGAGTGGAGCAGGGCCTCGTAGCGCCCGCGGGAGGCGGTGCCGGCGAACCACCCCGACGCGAGCATCGTCGCCTGCGTGACCACGTACAGGCGGAAGCGCTCGAGCTCCGGGTGGACCGTCTCCGGCTCCGTCACGAGGTCCGTGGCGCCGGCGAGCGCGGCGAGCCGCGCGGCGTCGATCACCTGCGTGTTGACGACGGCGACGACGCCGGCGACCAGCGCGGCCGCCGCCCAGCCGACCGCGACGTACGGGTGCATCGACGAGCGGAGCGCGCGCTGCTCGCTGTACAGCTGTCCCACCTCGATCCGGAGCGTCTCGAAGACGGCGTCGGCGTCGCTGCCGGCGTTCAGCGCGCCGGTGACGAGCCCGAGCGTCCCCTCGGCCAGCGGCGTTCCCACGCGCTCGACGAACCGGTCGATGGCGGCCGCGCGGACGTCGACGGCGCTGTCGCCGTCCGCCGGCGTCCCTCCCGTCGCCGTCGTCGACCGGAGCGCGAACGCCAGGTCGGCCACGTCGTCGTCGAGCACGCCGAGGTCGACGTCGCGCGCCACGGTCGCGACCGCGTCCGAGAGCGGGCGGCCGTGGGCGACGTGACCGGAGACGGCGTGGACGAAGTCGGCCAGCTCGCGGTCCTTCGCGTCGTCGATCCGGGTGCGCCTGACCGCGACGCTCCCCACGGGAATCGCGAACGCCGCGTACGAGAGCAGCGCGACGTTGACGAGCGTGTACTCCGCGAGCGCGAGGCCGATCGCGAGCAGGGCGGTCGGCGGCGCGCAGGCGACCGCGGCGCTCGCCGGATTGCACCCCGCGGAGGCGAGAACCCCGCGAGGCGACCCCGGCAGGTCGTAGCTCGCGCGCTGGTTCGGCGGGCGGAGCGTCCCGACGGCGACGGCGCCCGCGAGCCCGATGGCGACGAGGAAGCAGACGGCTCCGTAGAGCACGACCGCCCGCGTCGGCACCACTCCGACCGGCGTGTCCACCGGCGGGAGCAGCTCGGGGACGACGACGATCAGCGCGGTCGCCGCGATGACGAGCAGCGCCGGCAACACCAGCACGACGACGAACAGCTCCGTGAGCAGCTCCAGGAACCGTCGGGCGCGCTTGCGGGCCCGGTCCTGTCGGTGCGCGAGCATCCGGCTCTCCGTCCGGAGGTACTCGGCGAGCGCCGCGTCCCCGGTCGCCGCGTGCTTGCGGAACTTCAGCAGGAACGGCGCGAGCAGCTCCCGCGAGGGCGTGTCGCGGGCGACCCGCCGCAGCCCCTCGTCGAGGCTCCCGGCGAGCCGCGCCGCGTTGAGCGCCTTCCGAAGCGAGGTCGCCGTCCCCCCGTACGCGTCGCTGGCGGCGGTCTTCTCGACCATCTCGCGCGGTCCGTCGCTTCCGGAGGCGAGCAGTTCGAGGTACCGGACGGCCGCCGGGAGGGTCCGCTCGATGTCGGTCCGGCGCGTCGCCGTGAGCCACCGCAGGTGGAGCCCGCCGAGCCGCACCGTCGCCCGCTTCGCGAGGAGTCCGGCGAGCGCGGCGAGCGCGACGGCGGCCGCCCCGGACGAGGGCGCCGAGACCGGCGCGGCGTCCCCGACTCGCCCCTCGACGGTCGCGAGTAGGTCGGGCATCGCACCGGTCGCGACGAGGAGGGTCGGCCCGGCGACCGCGAGCGCGACGAGCCACGAGAGCCCGTACACCCGCGACAGGTACGTCTCGAACCCCGAGTCCAGCGCCGTCCCGCGGTAGCGCTTCCGGTCGGCGTCGTGCCGTCGGTCGCTCGCGTGCCGCGCGAACAGCGCGTACAGGGCCCGGTCGACCACCGCCGTTCGGCCGCCCCGGAGGAACCCGTCGGCCTCGGCGGCGCCGACGGCGCGCCCCGACCCGCCGCCCCCGCCCTCGTGGTCGGTCGTCGGCTCCTCCCTCACGGCCGCCCCCGCCCGTCAGCCGCGTCGCTCTCGGCGGTTCGGTCGCGTCTGCCGTCCTCGTCCCGCTCGTCGTCCCGATCACGCCCGCCGCCCGCCCGGTCCATGGTCCGCGCCGCGCGCTCGACGGTCGCGGCCTCGTCGGTCCGGAGGTCTGCGAGGAACTCGAACAGCGCGTCGACGTCGTCGATCCCCTCCCGAACGAGGTACTCGACGTATCGACGCTTGGCGACGAACTCCGACCGCACGGCGTCGACCTCGCGGTCGGTGGCGTCGGCGATCCGGGCGAAGGCGTGGAGACGCGGCCCCTCGCACGGGACGGTCGCCGCGTCGGCCTCGGGAGCGCCCGGGAACCGGAACTCGCCGTCGGCGTCGCGCCACGCGACCGTGTTGTAGTACACCGTCTCCCCGCCCTTGTCGACGACGCCGGCCCCGCCGCGCTCGGGGCTCCCCGCCGGACTCCGCTTCGACTCCGGGTCGAGCGCCTCGTACTCCTCGGCGGAGAGCAGCTCGACCGCCCGCGAGACGTACCGCTCGCCGCCGACCTGTCGCGGGAAGACGACGAGGTCGATCTCGCGGAGGAGATACGGGGCCAACCCCCGCTCGACCACGCGGTTCACGAGCGCCTCGACGTCCTCGGCGTGCGTGGAGCCGATCACCCCGTGGCCCGTGTTGAGGGTCTCCGCGAACGTCTCGAAGCTGGCGGGCGTGTTGATCTCGGCGATCACCTCCACGTCGGGATTGAGGTAGTTCGCCTCGGTCATCAGCTCCGACATGCTCACCGTCTTGTACGACTCCTCGTGCTCGCGGGTCGTGAGCGACACCCCGGTCTCGTGCGGGAGCCGGACCTCGCGGGACCCCTCGTCGATCGACACCGGGCGGTCGTCGAAGGGGATGAACGGGGTGTGGGCGTTCAGAAGCGTGGTCTTCCCGACGCCGGTCGGGCCCGCGAAGAGGACGACGCCGCGGTGCTCGTAGCACAGCCACAGCAGCGTGACGAGTTCGGTCGAGAGCGTCCCGCGGTCGACCAGGTCCACCGGCGTCATCGCGTCCGCGCTCTGCTTCCGGATCGAGACGTGGGGGCCGTCGGCGGAGATGACGGGCAGCGCCACCGCACAGCGGATCGTCTCGTCGACGCCGTCGATGTCGAGGTTCACCTTCGCCGACGGCGTGGAGGCGTTGAGCTCGGTGCCGTCCCGGGCCGCCAGCGCCGTGACGACGTTGACGAACGTCGTCTCGTCCTCGAACGCGAGGTTGGTCGGGACGCGGGCGCCGGTGTCTTCCGTCCCTCGCAGCACGGACGCGCGCGGGACGACCTTCACGCGCTCGCCCACCCGGTTGGCCTCCACGTCCTCCAGGTTCGGGTCCCGGATCGGCACCGTCAAGATTCCCTCGCCGACGAAGTCGCGGAGGACGTAGTACGCCAGGTCGTCGAGGCGGTCGTGGGCGTATCGGGAGTCGACCGGCGGGACGGCGAGCCCCCGGTCGGCCAGCCCGGACCGGACCCGGTGGACGGCCGCGTCGAGCCACGCCCGGGTGTTGCGGGCGGTGAGCCGCCGGGAGAGGAACCGCCGGGCGTGGGCGGCGACGAACGCCTCGCGGTCGTCGACGGCGCCGTTCACCGTCGTCTCCCAGATCCGCTCTTTGCACTCCTCGATCAGCGCCTCGTCGCCCGGGAGGAGGTCGGGCTCGAGGACGGCGTACTTGGTCTCGAACGCGTCCGAGCCCAGCAGCCGCTCGCGGTAGACGACCACGTCGACGGAGAGCCCCGCGAAGCCGACCGCGTACTGCGCGAGCCGCTCGGCGGCGACCCGCTCGACGTAGTCGGCGTCGGCGTCGATCCCGGTTTCCAGCGGCGCGAACGTCTCGGTGTGGACGACCAATTCGCGCTCGTCGCCCACGTCGGCCACCTCGATCCGGTCGTCCAAGGCGAGCGGCGTCACGTCGCCGAGCAGTCGGAGGTCCCGCAGCGCGTGGTAGTCGATCCGGCGGCGCGCGGCGGCGCTCGCGTCCAGCAGCCGGTCGAGCGCGCGGTCGTACTTCGGCTCGAACCCCCGCTCGGCCCGCTCGACGACCCCGACGCGCGTGAGCGGCCGGCGGTGTCGGACCGCGGAGAAGTGGTCGCGGACGCGCTCTAAGGCCTCCTCGTCGGCGGGCGACAGCGGCGGCTCGCGGACGTCGTAGCCGAACCGGCCGCCGTCGCGCTCGCGGACCGTGGCGACGACGCCCGGCGCGGCCTCGTACTGCGCCCGCACGTCGGGGGCGTACCACGCCTCCGGATCGTCGGGCGGGACCGGAGCGGGCACCGCGCCGCCGGGGTCGTCGTCCGCTTCGTCGACGATGCGGAGCGTCGGGCCGTCGCTCACGGCTCGCCTCGCGGTGTCTTCGGTCGGTGCTGCGCTGCGTCTGCGTCGCTGCGGAGCGTCATCGGTCGGCTCGTTCGCGGGTGATCGTCGGCCCGATTTAAAGTTTCATATCCGTTCTGACATGTAGTTTCAGCGCCGAGAAACGTTCACACCGTCGCGGATGTCCGCCCCCTCGATTCGCGACCGGATCGCCGAAATATCCAGAAAAGATTGCTTGAACTGATGATGTTTTGACGCGATAGAGAAGACATCGACGGGATGACCGCGATCGATCAGATCGAACGAGTGGGAGAGCTCACGAGCAAGTACTTCGTCGTCTGGGTCCTCGTCGCCTCCGCGGCGGCGCTGTACGCGCCGTCGGCGTTCACCCCCATCGCCGAGTACATCACGCCGCTGCTCGGGATCATCATGCTCGGCATGGGGCTGACGCTCACCCCGGACGACTTCAAGCGCATCGTCGAGCGCCCGCGGGACGTGGCGATCGGCGCGGCGGCGCAGTGGCTCGTGATGCCGACGCTCGCGTACGCGCTCGTCGTCGTCCTCGGGCTCCCGTGGGAGGTCGGCATCGGGCTGATCCTCGTCGGCGCGGCGCCGGGCGGGACCGCCTCGAACGTGATGACGTACCTCGGTCGGGGCGACGTCGCGCTGTCGGTGACGATCACGACCGTGACAACGATCGCCGCCCCGCTCGTGATGCCGGCGTGGATCGTCGCGCTCGCGGGCGAGCAGATCTCGGTCACCTTCGCGCAGCTGTCGGAGACCATCATCTGGGTCGTCCTCGTGCCCGTCGTCGCGGGGCTCGCGCTCCGGCTCCTGCTCGACCGGTACGCGCCGACCGCGGCGAAGGTCGGGCTCTCGGTGTTCCCCGCGGTCAGCGTCGTCGCCATCGTCGCCATCGTGGCCGCCGTCGTCGGTCTCAACGTCGAGAACATCCTCACCGCGGGCGCGCTGGTCATCGTCGCCGTCGTCCTGCACAACGGACTCGGCCTCGGCGCCGGCTACGGGATCGGGAAGCTGACCGGGATGGCGGAGGACCGGGCCCGAGCGTGCGCGTTCGAGGTCGGCCTCCAGAACAGCGGGCTCGCGGTCGCGCTCGCCGCCGCCTTCTTCGACCCCATCGCGGCGCTGATTCCCGCCCTGTTCAGCGTCTGGCACAACGTCTCGGGGCCGGCGCTGGCGACGTTCTTCACCCGGAGCGACGGCGAACCGATCGCCGAGTACGAGCCGGCGGTCGGCGCAGACTGACGCCGGTCGCTTCACGGCGTTCGTCGCGGTCGCGGACGGTCGCCGCCACCCCGAACGATGGCGTTTCCCTCTCTCCGCACGGTGCGCGTTCGATCGGCGTTATCGGCCGCGGTGCTCTCGGAAATCGTCGTCGGTCCCGAAGGCGGCCATGTGCGGGTAGTCCGCGATCAGCCCGTCCACGCCAAGTTCGATCGGCGTCTTCGCCTCCCGCCAGCTGTCGACCGTCCAGACGTTGACCGCTCGCCCCTCCTCGCGAGCGATTTCGACCAGCTCCCGGTCGAGCACGCCGGTCGAGCAGTTTAGCGCTTCCGCGTCCAGTTCGCGAGCCACGTCCAAGCTCTCCTCCGTGTTCCCGCCGAATATCGGTGCGACGTCGACGCTCGGATCGATCTCCCGAACGGCGCGGATGGCGTCGTGGTCGAACGAGGACACGTAGAACGAACCGGGGTACCGATACGCGACGTCCAGCGCTCGCTTCGCGAACTCCTCCCACGAGAGCGGTCCGCGGTCTTTGAACTCGAGGTTCATCGTGACCGGCGGCCTGGTCGCCGAGAGCGTCTCGGCGAGCGTGGGGATCGTCTGTCCGGAGTCGAGGATCTCCGCCCCTAGCACCTCCTCCGACGGCGTCTCGGCGACGAGTCCGGACTTGTCCGTGAGGTCGTCGAGCCGGGCGTCGTGGAAGACGACGATCTCCTCGTCGCTCGTCGCTTCGAGATCGATCTCGATCCGGTCGGCGCCCAGCCGGGCCGACCCGGAGACGGCGGTGACCGTGTTCTGCGGGAACACGTCTCGATACCCCCGGTGAGCGGTGATGTACGGCCCCTCCGGAGCCCTGTCGTTCCGCCCCTGCAATCTGTTGGCAGTCGCCACTCCGGAGAGCGCTGTGACACCCAGTGCGGCACCGGTCATTTTGATTGCGCTTCGACGCGAGACGACGTCCGTGATGGCGGTGTAGTCGTGTTCCATCGAGTGGGTACTGGTCGGGTGATCTCATACTCTTTTATATGATGTGAATATATAAATCAAAAATAATATGGGTAAAAAATGTCTCTCTATGGTGGTATCGAGACGTCCCCTCACGCCACACAGAAATCGGGGCGGCCGGCCATCTGACCGTTCACCTGACCGTTCCGAGACCGAAGGTTCCGTTCGCGGATCAAGGGGCTCCGGACGGCGAGCTGCGGTTCCGGACGACGGGCCCGTAGTGGCGGTGCGCCAACACATATATGACGGTTCCGTCGCTGCGATCGACCGTGCCAGGCGACCCGACCACACCGGTGAGCATCGTGTTGCCGACCCGCGAGTGGACGCCCGCCTGCGCGGAGCTTGCGGCACAGGCGGCGCCGTCGGACGAGCTCTTTTTCGTCTGTGACCGACCGAGCGATCCGGTCGTCGACGCCGCGGCGGGGACGGCGGCGACGGTCGTCGTCGCCGGGGAGCCGGAGACGTGTTCGGGGAAGTGTAACGCGCTGGCGGCGGGGTTAGCGCGCGCGCGAGCCACGACCGGCTGGTGTGTACGGACGCCGGCTTCGAGCACGGCGACGAGTGGTTGGACGCGGTCCGGCGGCGCCTCGCGTCGACCCCGGACGGCCACGTGCTCTCGACGGCGCCGGTGCTGGTGAGCGAGGGGCCCTCGGGAAGCTGTTGGAGCCGTCGAGCGTCGTGGGCGTCGCGAAGCCAGTCCGCTTCGACACGGGCGTCTGGGGCGGGACGAGGGCGTTCCGGCGCGACGCGACCGACCTCGACGCGTTCGTCGCGGACCTCCGGCGGACGGTGGGCGACGACGCGCTGTTGGCGGCGCGGGCCGACGGGATCGAGCCACCGCGCTCGCTCGCTCCGACGGGTGTGTTGATCGTTATTATTGAACAAAACACACACTACTACTGGATTCGTATTCTCCGGGGCAGATCGCACACGACGGTGAAATAACGCTGAGTAGTACGTTTAGGAGAATATACTGAGCCCTTTCGGACGACCAATGACTGGAGATGGCGGTGTTTGTTCGTATTATATTGGGAATATTACGCAAAGTTATAAGTATCAACAGCCGGTATAGGAGAACCAGACGCGGCGTCACGCTTTATCCGACGTGGCGTCGCGGCAAACGATGACCGACGAGCAGAAGACGAAAACCATACTTGGTCGTATCGGACGCGAAGCAGCGACGAACCGGAAGGCGGTGTTCGCCGCCGTCGTCCTCCTGATCGGCGTGTCGGTCGCCGGCGCCGCGGGCGTACAGATGAGCCTGGGGATGGAGCTGTACCTCGAGGACGACTCCGACACGATGCGCGACTGGAACGAGATCCAGTCCGACTTCGACAAGGGGAACGTGATGTTCGTCGTCGTCGAGACCGACGACGAGACCGACCTGCACGACCCCGAGACGATGCGCGCGTTCTCGTCGCTTTACCAGTCGTATTACGACGAGGTCGACTCCGCGGCTCTCGTCACGAGTCCGGCGCACCCGGTCAAAGCCGGGCCGGGGGGCGGTGAGATCCCGGACACGAAAGAAGGGGTGCTCCACTCGCTGAACCACACCTTCGGCGACCACCGCTCCAACATGGCCGTGATCGCCAACCTCTATCCCGGCGTGCAAGACCACGCGGAGTACCGGCGGGTTCAGTCCGAACTCGAGTCGGAGTCGTACCCCGTGACCGTCGAGAACGGCGAGGAGATGTTCGACAGCGCCGATACCGGCGTCGTCATCATCCAATACGGCGACGTCGAGGTCCCCGACGACCGCGAGGGCGAGTTCTTCGGGTTCCTACCGCCGAGCGAGGACGAGATCGTCGAAGAGCGGGTCCGCGAGGTGACCGCCGAGTCGGACCTCCCGGAGGGCACCGACGTCACGGTCACCGGTTCGCCGGTGTTCGAAGAGGCGGCCTTCGGGCTGCTGCTCCCGGAGATGATCCAGCTGTTCTCGCTCGCGCTCCTCGTTATCGTCGCGCTGGTCACAGCGTTGATGCACGGTCGGCTGCGACGGACCCGTCGGGTCGCGTTACCCCTCGCGACGACGCTCGTGGCGCTCGTCGCGATGCTCGGGATGATGGGGTACGTCGGCTTTCGGTTCAACGCGATCATGCTCGGCGTTATGCCGGTCGCGCTCGGTCTCGGCATCGACTACGGACTGCAGGTTCAGACGCGCTACGTCGAAGAGCGCGAGGCCGGGCGACCGCCGGTCGACGCGGCCGAGACCGCCGCGAAGACGACCGGCCACGCCCTGGCAATCGCGCTCGGCACGACCGTCGTCGGGCTCGGCTCACTCCTCGCCGCCGAAGTCCCGCCGGTGCGGCAGTTCGGCATCACGACGGCGTTCAGCGTGGTCGTCTCGATGGCGCTATCGATGACGCTGTTGGTCGCGCTGCTCGTGACCTTCGACGACGGCGACGTGGCGCCGACGGCGTCCGACGGTGCGCTGGAGCGCGTCTTCGACCGCATGGCCGGTCTCCTCTCCGTCCGGACCGCGCTCGTCGTGTTGCTCGCCTCCGGACTCGTGCTCGGCGGCGCGTCGGCGTACCCGGCGGTCGACACGCGAGACGACATGCTGGACTACTGGCCCGACATCGAGGAGCGGCAGGACATCAGGGAGCTCGAATCGACGGTTCCGACGCCGAACGTGGTGTACGTGGTCGTCGAGGCCGACGGCGCGTACACGCGCGAGACGTTCACCGACGTCCAAGGATTCCAACACGAGCTCGAGCGGCACGACCAGATCGTGACGGTAATGAGCACTCCGCGAGCCATGGAGGTCGGCGAGTCGAGCCCGCCAGCCGTCGGGCCGTCGGGCGATCGGATCACCGAGGCGGGCGACCCGTTCCAGGAGCACCTCGAACTCCGCACGCGCGTGGACCGCCCGCCGCAACTCGGCTTGACTCCGGCCGACCACCCCGATCGACTCGTCGTTCAGGTGTTCGTCGAGGACATCGAGGGGCAGACGGAGCGCGAGGTGATAGATTACATCGACGACACGGCCGCCGAGGAGCTGCCGGCCGGCTACGAGTCGCGGGTCACCGGCGAGATGGTGATCAACCGCAACGTGATCGAGAACGTCACCTCCGGACTGACCCGCACGACGCTCGTGAGCTTCGCCCTCGGCGCCCTGTTCCTCGGCCTCGTGCTCCGGTCGCCGCGCGAGTCGCTGGTGCTCGTCGGGAGCGTCGCCGGGAGCGCGTTCGCGCTGACCGCGGGCGGGATGTACCTGCTCGGCGTGCCGTGGAACCCGCTCACCGTCACCACTGCGGCGATCGTCCTCGGCGTCGGTATCACGTACGGCATCCACGTCTACGAGCGCTTCCGGGAGGAGGTCGCCAACGGCCGGTCCGTCGAGGCGGCGATCCGGACCGCGATCGTGCGGAAGTCGCGCCCGGTGTTGGGATCCGGCGCCACGACGATGCTCGGGTTCGGCGTCCTGTCCGTCTCCGCGTTCCCGGTGTTATCGAACTTCGGGATCGCCGTCGCTCTCGCCATGGGAATGGCGCTGTTGACGTCGTTCGTGTTCATGCCGGCCGTCGTGCTGGCGCTCGCTCGTCGCGGACGGCTCCCCGCTCGCTCGAGCTGAGGCCACGCGGCGACCGACCCGGACGCTTTTGCTTCGTCCGCTAGATGCGTGCACATGCGCGTAGCCATTTTCAACGCCCCCGGCGACATCGGCGTCGAAGAGCGGCCCCGTCCCGAGATCGAGGCCCCGACGGACACGGTCGTCCGCGTGACCCACACCGCGGTCTGCGGCTCCGACCTCTGGTTCTACCGCGGCGACAGCGACCGCGAGGCGGGCTCGCCGGTCGGCCACGAGCCGATGGGGATCGTCGAGGAGACCGGCGAAGACGTCACCTCGGTCGCGCCGGGCGACCGCGTGCTCGCTCCCTTCGTTATCTCCTGCGGCGAGTGCGAGTTCTGCCGGAAGGGGCTCCACACCTCCTGTGCGAACGGCGACTCCTGGGGGGGCGACAACGGGGGCGGTCAGGGCGAGTACGTCCGGTCCACCCACGCCGACGGCACGCTGGTGCGCGTCCCGGACCGGTTCGCCGACGACGAGGAGACCCTCCGCTCGCTGCTCCCACTCACCGACGTGATGGGCACCGGCCACCACGCGGCCGTGAGCGCGGGCGTCGAGGCCGGCTCGACGGTAGCCGTGATCGGCGACGGCGCGGTCGGGCTCTGCGGCGTGCTCGCGGCCCGCCGGCTCGGCGCCGAGCGGATCGTCGCGGTCGGTCACCACGAGGACCGACTCGACCTCGCCGAGGAGTTCGGCGCCACGGAGACCGTTTCGGAGCGCGGCGAGGCCGCCGTCGAGCGGATCCGCGAGCTCACCCACGGCGGCCCGAACCACGTGATGGAGTGCGTCGGAGCCGCCAGCGCGATGAACACCGCCGTCGACGCGGTCCGTCCCGGCGGCACCGTCGGCTACGTCGGCGTCCCCCACGGCGTCGACGACGAGGGGCTCGACGTGTTCGGGCTGTTCGGCGACAACGTCACGCTCGCGGGCGGCGTCGCTCCCGTCCGCGCGTACGCCGGGGAGCTGATGGCCGACGTGCTCCAGGGCACCCTCGATCCGGCGCCGATCTTCACCGAGACGATCGGCCTCGACGAGGTCGCCGAGGGGTACCGGATGATGGACGAGCGCGAGGCAATCAAGGTGCTGGTTAAACCCTAAAACGCACGTTTCAGCCGTCTCCACCGCGCTATCGGCGTAATCCTTATGAGTGAACAGTCCGTGGTGACTGTTGTCATGTGTCATCACACTATCGAGGCGCGTTCGATCGAGGAGATCCGAGAGCGTCACCGGTCCGAGGAGGCGGACGAACGGCTCGACGAGGTCACCGACGTCGAGGCCGTGGACGATCCGGCGGACGAGAGGGAGCCGCCGGCCGAACCGCGCTCCCCAGCCGACGACTGACGCGGCCGGAGCCGACTCCGCTTCGAATCCCGACGATTTTTCGCGACCGACCGCGCGTTGAGCCCTGATTCCGTCTTCCGGCGTACAGCGTCTGAAACATCGGTTCCGGGTGAGCCTGAAGCTGTTCTGGAGACAGTAACGACGCTTCTGGCGGCGAAATACTACACCTCCTCGTGACGTTGTAGAGACATCACTGGACGGAGTACGGCGATTACGCCCACGCGGACGGACGCTTCACACGAGACGGCCCAACCGACGGGAGGCAACAGATGACAGGCACACGGTTCTCTGCCGCCACCGTGACGCTGCCCGCGGTAGCCTCAACGGGAGCAGCCGCGACCGCATCGGTCGACGAGCCCAGTCTTTCCGCGCCGACGACGCTCGGCGCGGTGGTCGGAGCGTTGGTACTCCCGCTGCTCATCGTTATCGCGGTCCGGCGCGCGGACCGCTGAAAGCGACGGGGCCCTGCGCCCGTCCGAACGGCTCCGTGTACGGCCGCTTTCGTCCTAATTCACTCGCTTTCGACTCAGAGAAAATACCCCCGCGTAAGGTACCTTTATTTCCATGGACGAGCGTGATAGACTCGCTATACATGACGGACGTTACCCTTCGCCGGACGCAACTTGCAACGCCTGCGAGCGACGAGAAAATGATGCACTCGGCGGCCGGAAGCGACGCCGACGAGGTGTTCCTCGATCTGGAAGACTCCGTGGCGCCGAACGCGAAGCCGGACGCGCGCGAGCCGCTCATCAAGGCCGCCCGCGAGGAGGACTGGAGCGGCAAGGTCCTCAGCTTCCGGATGAACGGCATCGACACGAAGTGGTGGTACGACGACCTGATCACCGTCGTCGGCGAGGCCGGCGAGCACATCGACGACATCATCATCCCGAAGGTGAAGTCCGCCAGCGACATCCACACCGTCGAGAATCTGCTTCACCAGGTCGAGGTGAACAACGACCTGGAGGTCGGCGCCATCGGGCTCGAACCCCAGATCGAGGACGGTGAGGGGATGCACAACGTCCACGAGATCGCTCACGCCTCCGACCGTCTCTCGTCGATCATCTTCGGCCCCGGCGACTACTCCGCGGCGATGGGGACGCCCGGACTCGACATCGGACAGTTCCCGGAATACCCGGGTCACTACTGGCACCACGCGCTCTCCGAGTGCAACGCCGCGGCGAAGTCGGCCGGCCTGCCGTGTCTCGACGGCCCGTACGCCGACATCGAGGACGCCGACGGCTTCCGCGAGTCCGCCGAGAACGCCAACATGATCGGCTGCGACGGCAAGTGGGCGATCCACCCCTCGCAGATCGAGATCGGCAACGAGGTGTTCGCGCCGGACCCGGAGACCGCCGAGCGCGCCAAGCGCATCGTCGACGCATACGCCGAGGCGATGGAGGAGGGCAAAGGCGCCGTGAGCGTCGACGGGCAGATGGTCGACGAGGCGACCAACAAGATGGCCCAGGACATCGTCGAGACGGCCGAGGCGGCCGGCATCCTGTAATCGCCGATCGCGCGCTCGACCGCGGACCGCCGACACACCGACTTTTTACCGTCGCTCGCGTCTCGGAGCGACAGCGGTCGATGACGGGTGTGAGTGTTGCAGGTCGCTGACGCCGATGCGATATTTAAATAGCGACGGCGACGGCGATGATCGTTAACATCTGCCGTGCGGTGGCGTCGCCGGCGGCTTCGCCGCCGGCTGCAAGCGAGAGCTTCGCTCTCGCCCCGCGAGGCGCACGCGCGAGGGAGTCGGACCGGCGCGGCCGCGCCGGTCCGACGAGGCTGGGGAGGTGTGAGGTGCGTGGCGGTGCCGTGCGGGGTGTGGGGCTTTGGAGGAGTTCACCGCGCCGTCGACGACGTGTGTACGGCCGCCTGCAACGCTCCGGAATCAGTGAGAAACTCACTCTCCGATCACCGACCCGAATTATAACGGCTCGATCAGCTCGACCGCGTGCCCGTCGGGGTCCTTCACGAACGCGGTCCGCGCGCCGGCCTCCGGCTGGTCGCCCGGCTCCTTCACCACGCCGTGGTGGTCGATCGCCTCGAACGTCGCGTCGACGTCGTCGACGCCGACGGCGACGTGGTCGTAGCGGTCGCCGTCCGTGCTCGGCTCCGCGCCGTCGGTGTCGGACAGCTGGAACTCGACGCCGTCGTCGTCGGCGACGTACACGTTGCGCGTGTCGCCGTCGGCGGTCGTGAACTCCCACGACCGCTCGAAGCCGAGCTGCTCGACGTACCAGTCGGCGGCGCGGTCGGCGTCGGCCACGTTGAGACAGGTGTGGAGTATCTCCATGTGCGGGGGGTGTCCCGGCGAGGTATTAAATCCCGGCGAGCGTCCGTCACCCAACATTCATGAACAAAGGTTTTATTCGCTTTTCCCTCTCGTCTACCAGTATGGCAAGCCAGCCCACGCGGGGAGGTAGCACGCCCGACCTGGACACGTCGGCGGCCGCGCTCGGTCACGACCACCCGGACGTGCCCGCCTACCGGGCGCTCGCGGAGGACCTCCGCGAGCGCGTCGACGGCGAAGTCAAGTTCGACGAGTACGCGCAGGTGCTGTACGCCACCGACGGGAGCATCTATCAGGCTCGGCCGGCGGGCGTCGTGACGCCGCGCTCGGTCGCGGACGTGCAGGCGACGATGCGCGTCGCGGCCGACCACGGGGTCCCGGTCATCCCCCGCGGCGCGGGGTCCTCGCTGGGCGGCCAGACCGTCGGTCCGGGCTGTGTCGTCCTCGACTTCTCGAAGTACATGGACGAGATCGTCGAGATCCGGCCCGACGACCGCCGGGCGGTGGTTCAGCCCGGGGTCGTCCAGGACCACCTCGACGCCCGGCTGGCCGAGGACGACCTGAAGTTCGCGCCCGACCCCGCCTCCTCGGCGCGCGCGACGGTCGTGGGCGGCATCGGCAACAACTCCACGGGCGCGCACTCGGTGCGGTACGGGATCACCGACGCGTACACGGAGGAGCTGACGGTCGTGCTCGCTGACGGCTCGCTGCTCCACACCCGCGAGGTCGTCCTCGACTCGCCCGAGTACGAGGAGATCGTCTCGGAGAACGATCGGGAGGCCGCGCTGTACGAGACCACCCGGGCGCTCGTCGCGGAGAACGAGGCCGAGATCGACGAGAAGTACCCGAGCCTCAAGCGCTCCGTCTCCGGCTACAACCTCCACAAGGTGATCTACGAGAACGACGACGGCGAGGAGGTGATCAACCTCTCGAAGCTGTTCGTCGGCTCGGAGGGGACGCTCGGCACGATCGTCGAGGCCGAGGTGTCCCTCGTCACACGTCCCGAGGAGACGGCGCTCGCGCTGTACACCTTCGACTCGCTGGTCGACGCGATGAAGGCGGTCCCCGAGGCGCTGGAGTTCCCGGTGAGCGCGGTCGAGCTGATGGACGACGAGGTGTTCTCGCTCGCCGCCGACTCACAGGAGTTCGCGCAGTACGCCGAGCCGATCCCGGACCGCGCGGCCGCGGCGCTCATGCTGGAATGGGACTCCGAGCTCGTCGACGACTTCGAGGACGCCATCGCCGACACGGACGCGTACTTCGTCGACGAGGGCGACGCCTTCGACGTGCTGGAGGCGTACACCGACGAGGACCAGGCCGACATCTGGAAGCTCCGGAAGGCGGCGATTCCCCTGTTAATGGGCATGCAGGGCGACCCGAAGCCGTACCCGTTCATCGAGGACGCGACGGTGCCGCCCGAGGAGCTCGCGGAGTACGTCGGGCAGTTCGAAGAGGTCCTCACCGACCACGGCACCTCGGCGGCGTACTTCGCGCACGCCGGGTCCGGCACCCTCCACATCCGGCCCATCCTCTCGCTGAAGGAGGAGGAGGGCGTCGAGAAGATGCACTCCATCTCCGAGGACGTCACCGACCTCGTGTTGGAGCACCACGGCGCCTTCTCGGGCGAGCACGGGGACGGCCTCGCGCGCACCGAGTTCAACCCGAAGATGTACGGCGAGGCGCTCTGGAGCGCCTTCCAGGAGCTCAAGTCGACGTTCGACCCCGAGTGGCGGATGAACCCCGGGAAAGTGGTGTACGTCGACGGCGAGACGGCCGCCGAGCGGGGCTACCCCGACACCGCCGCCGACACGGACATGCGGGAGAACCTCCGGTACGGCCCCACCTACCAGTCGATCGAGCCGCAGACGACGCTCGACTTCTCCGACGAGGGAGGGTTCTCGCACCTCGTCGAGCTGTGTAACGGCTGCGGCACCTGCCGGGAGACCGACTCCGGCGTGATGTGTCCGACCTACCGCGCCTCCGAGGAGGAGATCCAGACAACCCGCGGCCGGGCGAACATGCTCCGGGCCGCCATCAGCGGGGAGCTCGACGAGGACGAGATCCACTCCGACCGGTTCCAAGAGGAAGTGCTCGGACTCTGCGTCGGCTGTAAGGGCTGTAAGAGCGACTGCCCGACCGGCGTCGACCTCGCGAAGCTGAAAGCCGAGGTGAAACACGAGCACCACGAGAAGGAGGGGGCGGGGTTCCGCGAGCGGCTCTTCCGCGACATCGACCGCTTCTCGGCGATCGGGAGCACGCTCGCGCCCGTGTCGAACGCGGCGACGAAGATCCCCGGCGCTCGCGCGGTGATGGACGCGGTCGCGGGCATCGCGCCCGACCGCGAGCTGCCGACGTTCCGCTCCGAGAGCTTCGAGGAGTGGTTCGCGTCCCGCGGCGGATCGACGGTCGACCCCGAGGAGGCGGTCGACACGGTCGCGCTGTTCCCCGACACGTACACCAACTACAGCTACCCGGCCGCCGGCAAGGCCGCCGTCGCGGTGCTGGAGGCGGCCGGCGTCCGCGTGGAGGTGCCGGACGACCTCGCGCCGTCGGGCCGAGCGGCGTTCTCGACCGGCTTCCTCGACGAGGCCCGCGAGCGCGCCGACGCCAACGTCGCGGCGCTCGCGCCCCGCGTCCGCGATGGGCAGTCGGTCGTCTTCGTCGAGCCCTCGGACGCCGTGATGTTCCAGGACGAGTACCTCGACCTCCTCGACGGCGACGACGTCGAGGCGGTGTCGGCCGCCGCGTACGGCGTCCTGGAGTACCTCGACGCGGGCCGCGTCGACGAGCGGCTGGCGTTCGACGCGCCGTCGGAGTCGCTCACGTACCACGGCCACTGCAACCAGAAGGCGACGAACAAGGACCACCACGCGGTCGGCGTGCTCCGTCGCGCCGGCTACGACGTGGACCCGCTCGACTCCTCCTGCTGCGGGATGGCGGGCTCGTTCGGCTACGAGTCGGAGCACTACGACCTCTCGAAGGCGATCGGGCGGATCCTCTTCGACCAGGTGGACGAGAGTCACGGCGAGACGGTGACCGCGCCGGGCGCCTCCTGTCGGTCCCAGCTCGGTGACCGCGACGGGGCGAGGGAGAACCCGCCGCACCCGATCGAGAAGGTCGCCGAGGCGGTGACCGGCCCCGCGCCCGACGCCGTCGCCGAGGCGGACGCGACCGGGGCGACGAGCCCGTCGCCGGCCGACGACTGAGCCGGCGTCACTGCTCGCGCCGCTTTTTTTAATCTCGTCCGCTCGACGGCCTCGTCGCTCCGGAGTCGCCGTCGCAAATAGAAGAGCCGCACCGCGGTGCCGTTCCCGCGTTCAGAACACGCCGGTGAACAGCACGTAGCTGAAGAGCAGACACAGCAGGCCGACGCCCGTCGCGTAGTACAGCAGCGGGATCATGTTCAGCCGCATCACCCGCCCCTCCTGTCCGAGGAGGCCGACCGTCGCCAGCGCGGCGACGAGGTTGTGGATCGCGACGAGGTTCCCGATGGCGCCGCCGACGGCCTGCGCGCCGACGATGATCGTGCGCGGGAGCCCGAGCTGCGTCGCCGCCTCGAACTGGAACGCGCCGAACGTGATGTTCGAGACGGTGTTCGATCCGGCCATCGCCGCGCCCAGCGCCCCGATGAGCGACGCGAAGGCGGGATAGGCGGGACCGAGGATATCCGCGGTGGTCTGTGCGAGCAAGACGATCATGCTGACGCCACCCGGTGTGTTCCCGGGATGCGCGCCGGACTGGAGCATGACCTGCACCATCGCGATGACGAACACGAGCGCGATGAACGGCGAGACGATCTTCCGGGCGGCCTCCTTCCACGCGTCACCGACTTCCTCGCCCGACATGCCGAAGATCGGGATCGCGAGCGCGGCGCTCACGAGGAGCCAGAAGCCCGGCACGTTCATCCACGCGACGGCTCCGGTGAGGTCGGTGCCGAGAATACCCTCCCAGCTGAGAACGAAGATATCCTGGTTGATGAAGTTCGAGATCGGGTCGACCGCGCGGGTGATGACCAACAGGATCACGAGCAGGATGTACGGCGACCACGCCTTCAGCAGCGACATGTCCCTGCCGCCGCTGAGGTCGGCCGCCTCGGCCTCGGGCGAGACGCCTCCGCGGCTCTCGACGTCGCCGCCCCCGTTGGACTGACCCGGTTCGATCGTTCCGACCCAGTGGTCTTTCCACCGGTTGCGCTCCGGGAAATCCCAGTCTTCGTCGGGCAGGAGGTACCCCGCACGCAGGATGCTCAGGATGATCGCGCCGCCGACCATCGACCCGATGAGCGACGGGAACTCGGCCGTGAGGAACCACGCCGAGAGCCAGTACGGCACGGCGAAGGCGATCCCCGACGCGATACAGAGCGGCGCGACCTCCCAGGCCGGCGCCAGCGAGCGGTCCTCGGGGTCGCCGAAGAAGTAGACGACCATCCCGACCGCGAACAGCGGCATCACGAATCCGACCAAGGCGTGATACGTCGCCGCCCAGGCCGCCACGTTGACGGAGAACTCCTGGACGGTCATCCCGCCGTCCTGGATCGCGGTGCGGGTGAACTCGACGCTCTCCATCGGACTCTGGATACCGACCACGATCGGCGTCCCCACCGCGCCGTACGTGACGGCGATGATGTGTCCGATGATCCCGGCGATGACCGCCGCGAGCGCCGGGAAGCCGAGTCCGAGGAGCAGCGGCGCGACGACCGCGGCCGGCGTCCCGAAGCCGGCGGCGCCCTCGATGAACGTCGCCATGAAGAAGGCGATCAGGACGATCTGCACGCGCCGGTCGTCGCTGACCGTCGCGAATCCCCGGTTGATCCGGTCGAACGCGCCCGCCTCCATCAGCGTATACAGGAGGACGAGCGCGCCGAAGACGATCCAGAGAATCTCGAAGGCGGTCATGAAGCCCGCCGCCGACGCCGCCGCCAACCAGTCCACTGGCATGTTCCACACGAAGTACCCGACTGCGAGCGCAGTGACCCACGCCAGCGGCATCGCGCGCGTCGCCGGCCACAGGAATCCCACCAACAGTACCCCGGCGAGAAGCAGCGGAACCGCGGCGATCGCGACGTCGACCGCGGTCGTCATGGCGCCCCCTCCCGACTACTCTCGTTCACTCGATTTCGACACCAACTCATGTGACGGGTTGTCATCCTCATACGACGCGAGGGACATCACAGTCATTCATGATAAAAGCTAACCTTCGAGCAACAGACATCTCACGTCGAGGCGAGCCCTCGTCGCGGCGGTCGGAGCGACGCGGCTGCCGTCGCCGTCGCGACCGTTCCCTTCGGTCGTCACGCCGCGAACGGCAGCCGTACGAGTGTCAGAACAGCGATACACCTGCCCGAGAAGTCATGT
>NZ_JAWOBM010000008.1:0-4038 GCF_046498025.1 Halorubrum sp. | reverse complement strand
GGGGCGGTGGGAATCGCCGGGCTGGCGGGCTGTTCCGGCGGGAGCGACGGCGGCGACGAGGCCGGAGCCGGCCTCGAATCGAGCGGCGAGGACGGCGGCGACGGGGACGGAAGCGACGGCGGCGACGATCCGGGCGACCCGATGCTCTCGGACGCCTCGGAGTTCGATCCCGCCGAGCCCAACTGGGAGGAGAACAACTACCTGATGACGGCGGTCTCGGAGAACGACTACTTCCAGGGGAGCCAGACGGACCTGGAGAACATGCGGAACCAGAACGTCGACGAGATCGCCCACGGCGAACCGCCGAGGGAACTCCCCGACGACGAGAGCGAGTGGGTCGACCCCGACCCGCTCATTTTCGTGGACAAGCCCGGCGAGTCCGGCCAGACGCAGTACCAGGAGACCATCCAGCCGCTGCTGGACCGGCTTGAGGAGACGACGGGCCGGACGGTCGAGTGGCAGCCCGTCGACTCCAACGCGGCGACGGTCGAGTCGTTCCGGGCGGGGCGCGGACATCTGGGCGATATCTCGACCGGGACGTCCGCCTTCGGGGTCAACCTCGGCGGCGTCGTTCCGTTCGCGGTCCCGATAAGTCCCTCCGGACAGTTCGGCTACCGGCTGCTGGCGATCACCCGCGACGACGAGCACGACATCCAGTCCGTCAACGACTTCGCGCGTGACGATGTCACAGTCACGCACTCCGAGCCGGCATCGAACTCCGGTAACCAGGCGCCGTCGGCGCTTTTCGACCAGTCCTTCGACGTGACGGCCGGAGAGGACTACGAGAGGGAGTTCTCGGGCGGCCACGACCAGACCGCCCGCGGCATCGCGGCCGGCGACTACGACGCCGGACCGATCTGTAGCACCTGCGTCGATGACCTCATCGGGTCGACAGAGGACATCGACTACGACGACTTCAAGGTGGTCTGGGCGAGCAACCCGTTCCCGCCGGGTCCGATGGTCCACCGATACGACCTCCACCCGGACATCGTCGAAGGGATCAAGGAGGCGACCATCGGGACCGACTGGACGGACACCGAGTACGCCGAAAACACCGGTGAGGCCGAGTACGTCGAAATCGACTACAAGAACGTCTTCAACGACATCCTGATCATCCAGCGGTACAACGGCGTCGAGTACGAGAGCGGGAACCTGTAACGATGCTCGAAACGGAGAACCTCGGAAAGACGTACCCGACCGGCGACGAAGCGCTCAGCGACGTCTCCGTGCGGATCGACGGCCGCGAGGTCGTGGCGATGATCGGCCCGAGCGGGGCCGGCAAGAGCACGTTCGTCCGATGTATCAACCGCCTGGTCGAGCCGACGACGGGGAGCGTCCGCCTCGACGACACGGAGCTGACGGCGCTGGACGACGATGGGCTGCGGGACGCGCGCCGGAACATCGGAATGGTGTTCCAGGAGTACAACCTCGTCGAGCGACTCACCGTGATGGAGAACGTGCTCTCCGGGCGGCTCGGCTACGTCTCGAACTGGGCCGCGCTCCGACGGAACTTCCCGCCGGAGGACGTCGAGCGGGCCTACGAGCTGCTGGAGCTCGTCGGGCTCGACGGCATGGAGGACAAGCGGGTCGACGAGCTCTCCGGCGGGCAGCGCCAGCGCGTCGGCATCGCGAGGGCGGTCGTCCAGGAGCCGAAGATCCTGCTGGCCGACGAGCCGACCTCGAGCCTCGACCCCGAGACCTCCCGCGACGTGATGGAGCTGCTCACCGACATCGCCGAGGACCGCGACGTGCCCGTGCTGATCAACATCCACGAGGTCGACCTCGCGGAGGCGTACGCGGACCGAATCCTCGGGCTCCACGCCGGCGAGCTCGTCTTCGACGGGCCGGCGAGCGACCTCACCGACGAGTCGAAGGGCGTCATCTACCGCGGCGAGGAGCAGCCGGAGTCGGCCGCGACGGACCCGGACTGGCTGTCGGGTCCGGACGACGAGTCGAGCGCGCGGAACGGGCAGGACGCCGGTTCCGACCGCCTGCCCGCGGAGGACTGACCCATGGCGACCGAGTCGTCCTCGCCGGCGGGGTCAACGGGCGCGGCCGACCGGCGGACGTGGCGGCGCCCGACCGCGTTCCGGAACCGGTACACGAAGTGGGCGGTGTACGGGGCCGTCCTCGCGCTGATCGCGTGGTCGGTCGCGAGCCTGCGGATCACACCTGGCCGCTTCCTCTCCGGAATCGGGTACGGCTACGAGCTGATCGACTCGATGCTGCCACCCGAGACCGGCAGCGAATACACGCTCAGGCTGTTTGATCGCATGATCGAGACGATCGCGATGGCGATGGTCGCGACCGTCGCCGGGATCGCGATCAGCCTCCCGGTGGCGTTTGGGGCGGCCGAGAACATCTCGCCGAAGCCGACCTACTACCTCAGTCGCGGTATCATCAGCGCCACGCGCGCCATCGACGGGCTGATCGTCGCGATCATCGCCGTCATCGCGCTCGGGTTCGGCCCACTCGCGGGGATCGTCGCGATCAGTTTCAAAACGGTCGGCTTCTTTTCGAAGCTGTTCGCCGAGGACTTGGAGGACATCGACATGGGAGGTGTCGAGGCAGTCCGGGCGACCGGCGCCTCTCGGTTCCAGAGCCTCGTCTACGGGGTCGTCCCGCAGGTCGTTCCGCGCTTCGCCGGGCTCGCCGTGTACCGCTGGGACATCAACATCCGGTCGTCGACGATCGTCGGGATCGTCGGCGCCGGCGGGATCGGCGTCCTCCTCCAGCGGGCCTACCAACGGTACGAGTACGACTACGTGGCGGCGGTCCTCGTCGCGATCATCGCGGTGGTCCTCGTCGCCGAGTTCGTGAGCGCCGTCGTCAGGCGGAGGGTCCAGTGATGGCGGGCGCCACGCGCGAGTGGAGCCGGTTCGACGCGAGAGAGCGGCTCCTCCGGATCGGCGGTGCGCTCGTCGCCGTCGCGGTCGTGGTCGCCTCGTGGGAGTGGCTCGACATGAGCCTCCAGTACGTGACCACCGCGCCGGCGCAGGTCGGCGACCTCCTCGGGCGGATGGTCCCGCCGGACTGGGGGTACCTGCCGAACGCGGTCGGCCCGCTCGCCGAGACGATACAGATCGCCGTCGTCGGGACGATCGCGGCGGTGGCGATGGCGGCGCCGGTCGCGTACATCACCGCCGAGAACACGACGCCGAACCGGGCGACGTACGCGCTCGGGAAGCTCATCGTCACCGTCTCGCGGTCGGTTCACACGATCGTCTGGGCCCTGCTGTTCGTCGTGATGTTCGGGCCGGGCGCGCTCGCGGGCACCGTCGCGACCGCGGTCCGGTCGGTCGGGTTCCTCGCGAAGCTCCTCGGCGAGGAGATAGAGGAGATCGACTTCGGCCAGGTGGAGGGGGTCCGCGCGACCGGCGCGAGCCCCGTTCAACTGCTCGTGTACGGGATCGTCCCGCAGATCAAGCCCGCTCTCGTCGGGCTGACCGTGTACCGCTGGGACATCAACGTGCGGGCCGCGACGATCCTCGGATTCGTCGGCGCCGGCGGGATCGGCGTCCAGCTGTTCGAGGCGATCGACTCGTTCGCGTGGCGAACGGTGTCGGCGCTCCTGGTCGCCATCCTCGGCGTCGTGCTGGTGAGCGAGGGGGTGTCGGCGTACGCCCGCCGGAAGGTGCGCTGATTCCCGCCCGTCGACGGAGCGAACCCCGCCTCGGCCCGCCGAGACGGGGCAGCAGAGAGGACCGAACGGCCCCGCGCCGCGACCGACCCGCGACACAGAGACACACCGACACAGATGACGACGAGACACAACACCGACTCCCCGATCGACCGACAAAACGACGAAGTCGTCCTCTTCGACATGGACGGCGTGATCCTCGAGGGGTGGGGCACCGACGACGCGGTTCACGGCCGCGCGCTCGACGACGTCCTCCGAAACCGAGACCTCCACGTGACGGGCGCCCTCCGGCGGTCCCTCGAAACGTACGAGTACGACGACGGATTCCGCGCCGCCTGCGAGGAACTCGCCGTCGATCCGGCGGCGCTCTTCCGGGCGCGTGAGGAGCGCAGCGCGAG